>NZ_JBFRFD010000108.1:0-8444 GCF_052114645.1 Arthrobacter sp. 2YAF22_2 | reverse complement strand
CCATCGATTCGCTCCGCGCCGCGCCGGCCTACGAGGTCGCACTCGATTGGTGGAAGAAGAGGCTGCAGAGCGGCGGCCCGGCCGGCCAATTCACCTACAAGAGCCTGCATGCCATGAAAAAGGGCATCAAGGACTGGTGGGCCCCGCAGGGCATGTTCGAGGACCTGGGCATGAAGTACATCGGTCCGGTGGACGGCCACAACCTGCAGGCCATGGAAAACGCCCTCTCCACGGCGAAAAACTACGCCGGTCCGGTGATCGTCCACGCCATSACSGARAAGGGCCACGGCTACGCGCCGGCTCGGGCCAACGAGGCCGACCAGTTCCACGCCGTGGGCATCATCGACCCGGAAACCGGCGTGCCCACCGAGGCGGGCGGCGCGAAGTCCTGGACCTCGGTTTTCGCCGACGAAATCGCCGACATCGCGGATGAACGCAAGGACATCGTCGGCATTACCGGAGCAATGCTGATCCCCGTCGGACTGCACAAGTTCGCCGCCCGGCACCCGAAACGGGTGTTCGACGTCGGCATCGCCGAACAACACGCCCTCACCTCTGCGGCGGGCATGGCCTTCGGGGGACTGCATCCGGTGGTGGCCGTCTACGCCACCTTCCTGAACCGTGCCTTCGACCAGCTACTGATGGACGTCGCGCTGCACAAGGCCGGCGTCACGATCGTGCTGGACCGGGCCGGGGTTACCGGGCCCGACGGCGCCAGCCACCACGGCATGTGGGACATGGCGATGGTCCAGATCGTTCCCGGCCTGCACCTGGCCGCGCCGCGCGACGCCAGCCGGCTGCGTGAGGAACTGCGCGAGGCAGTCGCCGTCGAAGACGCACCCACCGTCATCCGCTACTCCAAAGGCACCGTCGGCGCCGAAGTGGAAGCCGTTGAACGGCTCAGCGACGGCGTCGACGTGCTCGCGCGCCGCCCGGCCGGATCGAGCGACAACGACGTGCTGATCGTCAGTGTCGGCGCGATGTCCGAAGTCGCACTGGACGTCTCCAACCGGCTCGGCGCCCAGGGCATCAGCTCCACCGTGGTGGATCCGCGCTGGGTGCTCCCGGTCCCCAGGTCCGTGATCGCCCTGGCCTCCCACCACCGTCTCGTCATCTGCATCGAGGACGGGGTGCGCGCCGGCGGCGTCGGGTCGCGAATCCGCCAGGAAATGCGGGCCGCCGGGGTGGACACCGCGCTGAACGAGGTGGGGCTCCCGGTGGAGTTCCTGGACCACGGGAGCCGCAGCCAGGTGCTGGAACGGGTCGGCCTGACCGCCCAGCAAATCACGCACGACGTCGTCGCGCAGGTCCTGGGGACCAAGGTGCCGTTTGCGCGGCCGCTGCCCGGACAGCAACACCCCAGTACCGGCAGCCTGCCGATCCTGTGACCGTTTACGAAGGGACAGCCATGAGCGGCATTATCCGCGTCTACAAGCACGACGAAGAGGGAGTCCTGCAGTTCAGGGAAGCCTGGATTGACGAGGAGTTCCACGAGTTCGTGATGAACCACGGCGTTGTCGGGCACCAGAGCAAGACCGAGGAAACCCCCGTCGCCGACGCTGCCGCCGGCGAGGGCCTGATGGCGGCATTCGCGGCGCAGTGCGCCGAGGACGGCTACGCGGAGATCCCGGACGGGGAGCAGTTCTGGGTGGTGGCGCAGTACGCGCTCAAGACCAAGGACGGGACCAGCCGCGACCGCTACCTCGAGGAAAAAGCCAAGGACGCCCTGATCGGGCACCTCGCCTGGCGCGGCCTCGGGGTGGTGGACCGTTCCGAGTTCTCCGAGTCCAAGCTCAACATCTACTGCCTCACTCCGGACGTTAACAAAACCGTTAACGCGATCAAGGTCTGCATCCGCGGCGAGGACCTGGATTTCACCAAGCTGAGCATCGGTGCCGCACCGTTCGACGGGACCGACTTCAAGCTCAAGCACTCCGCCAAACCGGCGAACAGCTTCACGCTCTAGGTCTGGAACCACCTGCAAGGAGCCGGTCACGGCTCACATCCGTTTGGGGGCAACCGACCGGAAGGCAACGCAATGACGCGCAAATCCCCTCGACCAGGCAGCACCCCACTTCCCGCAGGGCTCGCGGCACCAGCCCGCAAGTCACTTGCCCACGCGGGCGTGGAAACCCTCGAACACGTCGCGCTGCTGGGCCACCGCCGGCTGGCCGGCATGCCGGGCGTCTGCCCGCGCACCCTCGCGCAACTCGAGGACGCCATGGACGAGCACGGGCTGGAGCTTCCCGCGGGATAGCCGCCGGGCCGGCGCTGCCGGAGGGCCATGGCCGGCCGTTATAGGCTGGTCCCCATGACTGAATACCGCCGCGTAGGAAATTCCGGACTGACCGTCTCGGCCGTAGGACTTGGCTGCAACAATCTGGGCCGGGCGAACACCGCCACCGAGTCGCAGGAGGGGACCGACGCCGTCGTGCATGCGGCCCTGGACGCCGGCATCACCTTCTTTGACGTCGCCGACGCCTACGGGCGCGAGCCCGGACTGAGCGAAACCATGCTGGGCAAGGCACTGGCCGGGCGCCGCGACGACGCCGTGATCGGCACCAAGTTCGGCATGGACATGCGCGGCACCAACGGCAACGACTTCGACGCCCGGGGCTCGCGCCGGTACATCATCAAGGCSGCMGAGGCGTCGCTGCGGCGGCTCGGGACGGACTGGATCGACCTCTACCAGTTCCATACCCCGGACCCGCTGACGCCCATCGATGAGACCCTCGCAGCCCTCGACGAGCTCGTGACCAGCGGAAAGGTCCGCTACATCGGCCATTCCAACCGCGCCGGCTGGCAGATCGCGGAGGCCGAATTCGTGGCCCGCGCCCGCGGCGGAGCCCGCTTCATCTCCAGYCAGAACCACTACAACCTGCTGGACCGGCGCGCCGAACTGGAGGTCACCCCGGCAGCCGAAGCCTACGGCTTGGGCGTGCTCCCGTACTTCCCGCTGGCCAACGGCCTGCTCACCGGCAAGTACTCGCAGGGGAAGGCGCCGGAAGGGTCGCGGCTCAGCCACACCCGTACCAATCTTGTCAACGACGCCGACTGGGGCCAGCTCGGTGCCTTCTCCACCTTCGCCGCCGAGCGTGACCTGAACGAGATCCAGGTCGCGTTCTCCTGGCTCGCTGCGCAGCCGTCGGTCAGCAGCGTGATCGCCGGGGCCACCCGGCCGGAACAGGTCCGGCAAAACGCCGCCGCCGTCGCCTGGGTCCCGGACGCCGCCGAGCTGGCCGAACTTGACCAGATCTTCCCGCGGACCCCCAAGGTCGCGCTGTTCTAGGCCGCACTGTTCTGCGCTCTGGCGTGCCCGGCGCTGATACCGCGGTGCAGTCGGTCCTGATGGACGTCGACACCGGCATCGACGACGCCCTGGCCATTGTGTACCTGCTGTCCCGGCCCGAGGTCCGGCTGGCGGCCATCACCTGCACCGCCGGCAACGTCGATGCCCGGCAGGTGGCGATCAACAGCCTGTCGCTGCTGGAGCTGTGCGGACAGGAGGGGATTGAGGTCGCGGTCGGCGCCGAGGTGCCGCTGACGATCCCGCTGGTCACCACCGAGGAGACCCACGGGCCGCAGGGGATCGGCTACGCCGTGCTGCCGCCGCCGGTCCAGCAGGTTTCGGCGCGGCACGCCGTCGACGTCTGGGTGGAAGAAGCCAGGGCGCACCCGGGAAAGATCACCGGGCTGATCACCGGACCGCTGACCAATTTCGCCCTCGCGCTGCGGCGCGAGCCGGAGCTGCCCCGGCTGCTCAAGGGCCTGGTGATCATGGGCGGCAGCTTCTACTATCCCGGCAACACGACGCCGACGGCGGAGTGGAACACCGCGGTGGACCCGCACGCGGCCAAGGAAGTCTACGCGGCCTACCGCGGGTTGCCGGAGGACAAACTGCCGGTGGTCTGCGCCCTGGAGTCCACGGAGCGGATCGAGCTGCGGCCGGAGCACCTGCGCCAGCTCGGCGACGCCGCCGGGGTTCCGGAACCCGAATTGGTGCTGCCGGACCAGCCCGAAGGACTGCGCAGCACCTCCGGCAACCCCCTGGTGGCGTGCCTGTCGGACGCGGTCCGGTTCTACTTGGAGTTCCACCGGCGCTGCGGCCAGGGCTACGTSGCSCAYATGCACGACGCGTTYGCCGCCTGCGTCGCGGCTGGACGGACCCCGTTCAGCACCCGGCCGGCCACGGTCGACGTCGAGACGGATTCCCCGCTGCTGGCCGGTACCACAGTGGCGGACTTCCGCGGTCTGTGGGGCCTGCCGCCCAACGCCAGGATTGTGGCGGGCAACGATCCAGCGCACTGCTTGGACGAGCTGATTTCGTCGGTGGGCGCCTTGGCCCGCTCCCTGGACGTGCGGTAGCCGCCGGATCCTGACCCGCCGGACCGGCGGTCTCCCAAGCTTTTCCCGGGCTTCGCTCAGGCACGGCCGATACCGTCCTGCCATGACCTCTAAAACCCTTGTCATCAACTCTGCACTGGGCGCCCTGATTCTGGCGCTCGGCGCAGGGACCTACCTGTCCGTCACGGCCGCAGGCTCAACATCCCCCGCGGCTTCGACCCGGACGGTTGCGGTGACCAAGGCCAGCATCTCCTCGGTCGCCACGGCGTCGGGCAACGTCTCGCCCGCGACGACCACCGTGGTGAACGCCCAGAACTGCACCGGCCCCATAGTCTCCGTTAGCGCAGCCCTGGGCCAACAGGTCACGGCCGGGCAGCAGCTGCTGACGATCGACCCAACCAACGCGCAGAATGCGCTCAAGACCGCCGAAGCGCAATTGTCCTCAATCAGTGCCCAAGCCAATCAGCAGCAGGTCTCGGCCGCGGGCCAGGTTTCCTCGGCCAACCAGAGCCTGGTCAACGCCCAGCAGTCCGCCAACCTGGATGCCTCGCAGCAGGCCGCTGGGGTGGCAGCGGCGCAGAAGGCGGTCGACTCGGACACCAGTGCTGTCGCCGCCGCGCAGGCCCTGCCCGTCCCCAGCCCGAAACCGGCCAACTGGAATGATCCCGTAGCCGCGGCGCAGAACCAGCTCGCCAAGGACCAGCAGGCCCTGACGCAGGCGCAAAACCAGGCGGCGTCATCCCAGCTCAAGGACAAGCAACAGGTCTCCACGGCCAGCACGGCGCTGGGGAATGCCCAGAACTCGGCCGCCTCGGCCGGGGGAACCAACGTCACCAGCGCACAGCTCGCGGTCGAAACGGCCCAGGCCAACCTCGCCGCCTGCAACCTGAACGCCCCGGTGGCCGGCACCATTACCGCGGTCAGCGCCACGGTCGGCGCGCTGACCGGATCCGGCGGGGCCTCGTCGTCGTCCGGGTCCGCAGCGGCCGCGTCCGGTGGCACGGCCACAGGCTCGGCGGGTGCTTCCGGTGCCGCCGCCGCGTCAGCCTCGTCCGCCTCCGGCGGCGGCCTCGTCACCATCAGCGACACGGGTCATTTGCAGGTGACGGCGGGATTCTCCGAAGCGGACATCGCGAACATGAAGCCGGAGCAGACTGCGGAGTTTGTCTTTCCCGCCCTAAGCCAACAGGCTAACGCCGCCCCGGTCACCGGCAAGGTCGTCTCAATTGCACAGACCTCGAGCACCACCAACGGCGTCGTCACGTACCCCGTCACCGTGTCAATCGCCAACCCGCCGTCAACCCTGCGCCTGGGCCAAAGCGCCAACATCTCCGTCACCACGGCCATCGCGGACAGCGCCTTGCTCGTGCCCAGCCTTGCGGTGACCACCAGCGGGACCCGGCAGACCGTCAACGTCGTCAAGAACGGGACGACGACGGCGACCCGCGTCACCACCGGAATCACCGCCAACGGCAGGACCCAGGTGCTCACCGGCCTCTCGGAAGGGGACCAGATTGAGCTTCCCGCGATCTCGAGCACCCTGGACAGCAGCACCGGAACCACTCCGGGCAACGGCTTCGGCGGAGCCGGGCTCACCGGCGGCAACCGTGGCGGCGGCGCCCGGAACGGGGGGCAGTAACCATGGCGGTCATCGAACTCTCCGGAGTTAACAAGGTGTACGGCAACGGTGAGGCGGAGGTCCGGGCGCTCGACGGCGTCAGCATCACCATCGAGCGCGGCGAATTTGTGGCCATCATCGGGGCATCCGGCTCCGGCAAGTCGACCATGATGAACATCATCGGCTGCCTGGATGCACCGACCTCCGGGAACTACTTTCTGGACGGCATCCACACGGCCGAGCTCGACGAATWCCAGCWGGCGCAGATCCGCAACCGCAAGATCGGCTTYGTCTTYCAGAAYTTCAACCTGATWCCGCGCACCAAGGCCGTCGAGAACGTGGCCATGCCACTTGCCTACGCCGGAGTGGGCCGGACCGAACGGCGCACCCGCGCCCTGGCGATGCTCGACTCTGTCGGGCTATCCAGCCGTGCGGACCACAAACCCTCACAGCTTTCCGGCGGCCAGCAGCAGCGCGTGGCCATCGCCCGGGCACTCGTCACCAATCCCGTCCTGCTGCTCGCCGACGAACCGACGGGCGCGCTGGATTCACGCTCATCCTCGGAAATCCTCGACCTGTTCGAACGGCTTCACGAAGCGGGCCGGACCATCGTGATGATCACCCACGAGATGGACGTGGCCGAACGGGCCGGCCGGGTGCTGCGGATGCAGGACGGCCGGATCGTTTCGGACGTCAGGCAGCAGCCGTTCGGCGGCCGCGCCCTGGCCGGGGCGCAGTGAACCTGCTGGAGTCGGCCCGGTTCGCCGTCACCGGCGTCGCGGCCAACAAGATGCGGTCGATCCTGACCACGCTGGGAATCCTGATCGGCATCGCTGCCGTGATCGTGTTGCTTGCCGTCGGCGCGGGCACCAGCAACGCCATCAAGGCCCAAATCGGCAAGCTGGGGACCAACGTGCTGACCGTGAGCCGGTCAACCTCCGTCGGAGGCCGCGCCGGCGCCGGATCCCAGGTGGGGGCCAGCCGCACCCGCAGCACCAACCTCACGCTCGACGACGAAAAGGCCCTCACCGACCCGGTGCTCGCGCCCGACGTCGCACGCACGGCACCGATCGTGCAGGCGCAAAACGTGACCGGGACCTACAACAGCGCCACCCACGCGGTGGCGAGTTTCCTGGGCACCACCTCGTCGTATTTCGCCATCACCAACAGCGCCGTGGCATCGGGTGCCCTGTTCACCGACGCCGACGAACAGGCCGGGAATCCGGTAGCCGTGATCGGCAACACCGTCGCCGCGGACCTGTTCGGCACCAACACCGCGTCCGCCGTCGGACAGACCGTCCAACTGAACGGCCAGAACTTCACCGTCACCGGCGTGCTGGGCGCCAAGGGATCCTCGGGGCTGAACGACCCCGACGATATCGTCGTCGTGCCGCTGTCCACTGCCCAGAACAAGTTCACCGGGTATGCACCGACGCTGGCGTCGATCACTGTCCAGGCCAGCTCCGCCGAGGTCATGAACCAGGCGCAGAACGAGTTGCAGATGATCCTCGATGCCCGCCACAGGGTGGACGCCACCAGCCGGGACTATCAGGTGCGGAACCAGGCCCAGATCCTCAGTACCGCCACCAACACCACGCAGACCCTGACCATCCTGCTGGGGGCCGTGGCCGCCATCAGCCTCCTGGTCGGCGGGATCGGCGTCATGAACATCATGCTGGTCACCGTCACAGAGCGAACCCGGGAAATCGGCATCCGCAAGGCCATCGGCGCTTCCCGCGGGAGCATCGTCGCCCAGTTCCTGATCGAGTCCTTGATCATCTCGGTGATCGGTGGGGTGGCGGGAATCGTCATCGGTTTCGCCGGCAGCGCCTTCCCCGTCCTCGGGGTCCAGCCCGAGGTCCAGGCCTGGACGGTGTGGCTCTCCCTTGCCGTGTCCGCCGTCATCGGCCTCGTCTTTGGTGTCTATCCCGCCAACAAGGCCGCGAAACTGCGGCCGATCGACGCACTCCGTTATGAATAGGACTTCCATGAAGAGCTACATCCCAGGTACCGGCCGCGCCGCACAGGTCGGCGGCGAGCCTGCCGAGCAGTTCCCCACGGAGACGCTGCCAGCCGCGGAGCTCCCGGCCGACGCCGGTGATTCCCTCATGTTGCCTGTCGCCGATGACGAGCCGTTCGTTCCCAAAAGCAGGTACGTCATGGGACGGTCCACCAAGGTGCTGGTGTGCGTTGTCCTGGTGGCCGCCGGCATGTTCACAGGTTCAGCCATCCAGAAACAGATCGATGCCGGAACGCGCGGGCCGCGCACCAATTTCGGCACGGTCCAGGGTCCGGGCGCGGGAACGGGAACCGGCTCGGGGAGCCCGACCCCGGGCCAGGGCCGCCGCGGCGGCGGGACTGCCGGGACCGCCGGGGGCGCCGGCTCCGGCGCCCCGACCACTGCCCCGTCGGCGGGCACAGGCCAGTAACTGCCGGTCCACGACGAGGCGCCGCCGTCCACCGCCATATCGCGGGGGACGGC
>NZ_JBFRFD010000107.1:0-8449 GCF_052114645.1 Arthrobacter sp. 2YAF22_2 | reverse complement strand
GCTGTCGGGCCTCGTCGGCGCGCTTGGCATCGGCCTTGCGCGAGTCCGCAGTCCGTGCGGCGTCGTCGGCCGCGCGGTCCGCTTCGGCCGCGGCGTCCTTGGAGGACTTTGCGGCGGCGGCGGCGTTTTCTGCGGCCTGGAATGCGCGGGTGCGACTGGCAGCCAACGCCTCGAGTGTGGCGGCTTGCTGCAGCGACTGGCCGTCTCCGCCCATCAGGCTGCCGAGTCCAGGCGTCATACCGCCGTTGCGGTAGAGATCTCCGGCCAGTTGGCCGATCAATTTGCGCGTCTTCGCCTGCTCGGTCTCGGCCGCGGCTGCCTTGGCGGCCGCCAGTGCGGCTGCGTCCCGGCGGATCTGGAGCTCCACCAAGGCATCCGCGTAGGCGTTGTTGGCGGCGAGCGAGGTGGCCAGCCCGTCCTCTTGGGCCGCGGAGGCGTCCGCCAGGATGTGGTCGATCCGGGTGACCTGGTCCGCCGTCGCGCTTTCACTGGACTTTGCCGCGGCGATCTCCTCGGGCGAGGGGAGGTCCTGTGTGGCCGGGATCCGCAGGCCGGGAACGGCTACCGCCACCGCGGGGGCGGCCTGGGCCGGGATCGCCAGTGTGCCGAGCAGTACGACGGCGGTGCACAGGGCTGCGGCCCTGCCGCCGGGTCCGGTCCAACTCATGGAAAACCTCGCTGCAGTCAGGCTGGCACGAGCGAGGTAGGAATTGTGGCACATAGAAGTGCCCCTCTGCGGATCGCCCAGCAGGGACGAGGCTACGTGCCAAATACCACTTTGGCAACACGAGTCACATCAATAACATAAACAACAGCGATGTGATTTGGTGTGCAGGCGCATCGGCGTGTCGCGCAATCCGGGGATGCCGGGGCTCAGGCGTGCTGATGGCTCTCGTGCTCTGCATGGCTGGCCGGTTCGAGCTGGAAGGTGCAGTGCTCGGTATCGAAGTGCGAGCCGAGGCAGGTCACCAGCTTGTCCAGCACCCGGTCCGTCCCGCGTGCCCCCATCGCCGTGTCTTCCACCACCACATGGGCGGAGAACACCGGAACCCCGGAGGTGATGGTCCAGATGTGGATGTCGTGGACGGACACCACCCCCTCCACGGCAAGGATGTGTTCGCGGATCATCCGGACGTCCACGCCCTTCGGGGTAGCTTCGAGGAGCACGTCCACGACGTCGCGGAGCAGGTGCCAGGCCCGGGGCAGGATCATCAGGGCGATCAGGATCGAGGCGATGGTGTCCGCGGCCTGGTATCCGGTGACCATGATGACGATGGCTGCGACAATGACGGCGAAGGAGCCCAGCAGGTCGCCCAGGACCTCGAGGTAGGCGCCGCGTACGTTCAGGCTTTCCTTTTGGGCCCCGCGCAGGATCAGCAGCGAGACCAGGTTGGCGAAGGCGCCGAGGACGGCTGCGAAGAGCATGACGCCGGTCTGCACCTCGAGGGCCGAGCCGAGCCGCCGGATCGCCTCGGTGAAGATGACCACGGATATGATGATCAGGACCAAGGCATTGGCCAGGGCGGCCAGGACCTCGGCCCGCTGGTAGCCGTAGGTCCGCTGGTCACTTGCCGGCCTCGTGGCGATCCAGGCGGCCAGCAGTGCGATAAATACGCCGGCGGCGTCGGAGAGCATGTGACCGGCGTCGGCCAGCAGTGCCAGCGACCCGGAAACCAGGGCGCCGGCGACCTGGATCAGGACGACTGCGAGCGTGATCAGCAGGACGGCGACCAGTCGCTTGCGGTGCTTTGCCGTGCCGGTGGCCGAAAGGCCGTGYGAGTGGCTGTGGTCGTGTCCCATGTGTCCAAGGCTAGTCCCAACAGGGGCGGCTAGCCCCAGCCGAGCTCGTGCAGCCGCTCGTCGCTGATGCCGAAGTGGTGTGCGACCTCGTGGACCACGGTCACCGTCACTTCCTCCACCACGTCTTCGCGGGTGGCGCACAGGTCCAGGATCGGCTCGCGGTAGATGGTGATCCGGTCCGGGAGCGAGCCGGCGTCCCACCAGGAGTCCCGCTCGGTCAGCGGGACGCCCTCGTAGAGACCCAGCAGCACGGTGTCCGGGTCCTCGCCGGGTCGCGGGGTGTAGTCGTCCTCGATGAAGACGGCCACGTTGCTCATGGTCTGCGCCAGGTCCGGCGGGATCCGGTCCAGGGCGTCGCTCACCGCTGCTTCGAACTCGTCCTCGGACATCGGAAACGGTCCGGTGCCGCTGGCGTCGTCGTCGTGGTCAGTTCCGCCGGGCACGATCGGCAGGCCGGGAGGCAGGGAAGGGGTCATAGCAGAACCCTATGCGCCCGGATTCGGGCCTGGGTTCGATCCCGCCGTCGGGGCCGCAGTCATGACCGGCCGGGGCCGCGAACGGCGCCGGGTCAGGGCGACGCCGGCGAGGCAGATCACACCGCCCACCAGGCCCCAGATGGTGGGAATCTCGCCCAATACCAGCCAGGAGATCAAGATCGTGGTGCCGGGCACCAGATACGTGGTGGCGGCGAGCCTGCCGGCGTCGATCAGTGAGAGAGCGTACGCCCAGGTGGTAAATGCGATCGCGGTCGGGAACACGCCGAGATAGACCAGTGCCAGCGTCGCGGGCAGCGGCGCGGCCTGCAGTTCCGCCACGAGCTGGCCGCTGAACGGCAGGCAGCACACTGCGCCCACCATGATGCCGAACCAGGTGGCCTGGGCCGCGGGGAACTTCCGGAGCACCGGCTTTTGCACAATCACGCTCACCGCCGCGAGGGCGGCCGCGAGCAGGCACAGCAGCACGCCTGCGACGTCCGCCGTCGACCGCTGGCCGGAACCGAGGGCAATGACGGCGACGCCGCCGAACGCGACCAGGCTGCCGATGATCAGCCAGCGCGGGAATCCTTCCTTGAGGATGATCCCGGCCATGACAGCTACGAGGATGGGGTTGACGTTGATCAGCAGGGCTGCTGTGCCTGCGTCCAGCATGTGCTCGGCAGCGTTCAGTGCCACGTTGTAGCCGCCAAACCACATCACGCCGTAGGCCAGGATGGGCCACCACTCGCGGCCTTTGGGGAACGCGGCGGCCTTGCGGAACTGCGGCAGCACCACCAGGCCCAGGACGACGGCGGCCACGGAAAGGCGGCCCAGGGCCAGCGGTCCGGGCGAGAAGCTGGGCCCGACCGCGCGGATGCCCACGAAGGCCGATGCCCAGAGCACCACGGTGACGACTACGGCGGCGATCCCGAGCCGGCTGATCTGCCCGGGCCGGAGGGCCGGAGGGGCGGGGGATGGCTGCGACGCCCGAGGCCGCACGGCGGGGGAGGGCGCTTGGTGGGCGTTGTCGGGGTGTGGACTCTCCGGATGCGTGTTGTCCGGATGGGGGGAGCCAGTCTTTGCGGTTGTTGCCATGCTGCCAATTTATCCCGTGCGGCCGGCCGGCGGCTGGCGGAAATCGGTCAGGTCTAGTCGAGTTCCTGCCAATCTGCGGCGGGCGTTCCCAACACCTTCACCGAAGCACGCGTGCCGCCGCCTGGACAGCCTCCGCAACGACGCTGAGCGCCGCCGAGCCGCGCCGCCATTGCTGCCAGTAGAGGGTGACATCCACCTGCGCCCCGGGAGCGAGCGTATGCAGTGTTCCGGTCCGGAGGTCCTCGGTGATTTCGATTTCGGGCATCATTCCCCAACCCATGCTGCGGCGGATCGCGTCGCCAAACTCCTGGGCGGCCGGCACGTAGTGGCGCGGCGCTCGGCTGGGTGAGCGGCTGAAACGGCGCAGCCAGCGGTCCTGCAGATCGTCCTTGCGGTCAAAGACCAGCATCGGGGCCTTGGATAGCGCCGCCGCGGTGACGCCGGACTCAAACCAGCGGCGGGAGAACTCCGGCGCGCAAACGGGCAGGTAGCGCATGGTGCCGAGCCGGCGGGAGGAACATCCTGGTACTGGCGCAGCCGTCACCGTGATTGCCGCGGCCGCGGCGCCCGCCCGCAGGAGGTCCAGGGAGTGCTCCTGGTCCTCGCGGAGGATCTCCAGCTGGACGCTCTCGCCGGCGGCTGCCAGGCCGGCCAGGGCCCAGGTGTGCAAGGAATCGCTGTTGATCACCAGCGTCAGGCGCGTCCGCCCGTGGCGGTCCGCCGGCTGTAGCTCTTCGGTGAGGTCTGCCGAGAGCAGTTCCAATTGCCGGGCGAACCGCACCACGGCCTGGCCGGACTCCGTGAGCCCTACCGGCCGTGCCCGGGTCAGCACCGGACGGCCGACGGCGGCCTCAAGCGCGCGGATCCGCTGGCTGACCGCCGAGGGCGTCACGGATAAGTGGGCGGCTGCGGCGTCGAAGCTTCCATGCGTGACGATTGCGGCCAGCGTCCGGGCCTGCTCGGGGGAAACGTCGATCATTAGCTCATCTTATGGCAGAGAAGAAAGATTAACTGGTTTCATCTTGGGCTGCGCCCTACCGTGGGAAGGGTGATGCTTCCCTTGTTTTCGGGCTTATCTACCGGCCTGTCGCTCATTGTTGCCATCGGCGCGCAGAACGCGTTCGTCCTTCGCCAGGGCATCCGGCGCTCGCACGTCGCCATGGTGGTAGCGGTCTGCGCTGGTTCGGACCTGCTGCTGATCCTGTTGGGCGTCGTCGGGATCGGGGTCCTCCTGGACCGGGCACCCGCCGTGCTCGTGGTGATCCGGTGGGCCGGAGCCGCCTTCCTCCTCACCTATGGAGCGCTCGCGGCCACGCGTGCCGTCCGCGGGGAACAGCTGGAGGACGTGGCGGACAAGCCGGCCGTCAGCAGGGCGGCCGTATTGGGGACCTGCTTGGCCTTCACGTGGCTGAACCCGCACGTGTACTTGGACACGGTGCTGCTGCTTGGGTCGCTCGCGGCCGCCCAGGGCGAGTCCGGGCGCTGGTGGTTCGCCGCGGGGGCAGGCCTTGGAAGCATTGCCTGGTTCACCGCCCTCGGCGCGGGGGCGCGGTTCCTGACGTCCCTGTTCCGACGCCGGACGGCGTGGCGGGTGCTCGACGCCGGAATCGCCGTCGTGATGCTGACGTTGGCCGTGCTGCTGGTCGCCTGATCCTGGCGGGGGCCGGTGCCGGGTCAGGGGCCGGTCGGCCCTTGCCCGCTCGATGTGGCGGGTTCACGATTGCCGGTATGACAGCATCCCCAGCTTCGGCCCGCGAGCGAAAGCGTGCAGCCGTCGGCACAGCCGTCTTTGCGATCGCCCCCGCAACGGCCGCCGGCGTGGTGCCGTGGCTGTTGACCCGCTGGGAGGTGGAGGCCCCGGTCCCGGGTGGCATGCCTGCGCAGCTCACCGGCGCCGTACTGATCGGCGCGGGCGCGGCGGTGATCGCGAACTCCTTTGTCCACTTCGCCGTCGAGGGCATCGGGACCCCTGCGCCGTTTGCCCCTCCCACACGGCTGGTGGTTGGCGGGCTCTACCGGTACGTGCGGAATCCGATGTACGTGTCGATCGCGGCGGCCGTCGCCGGACAGGGCCTCCTGCTGGGCCAGCCGAAGCTCTTCGCGGCACTGGGCCTCGGCGCAATCCCGGTGGTGGCCTTCGTCCGGCTGTACGAGGAGCCGTCTCTGGCCCGGAAGTTCGGTGCGGCCTACGAGGAGTACCGCCGTAACGTCCCGCGCTGGCTGCCCAGGCTCACGCCGTGGCGGGCCCAGGGGGCGGAGTCGTCCCGGGGCTAATCCGACCGCTACTGGCCGCGGCCGGACCACTCCAGCAGCCGGTCGAGCGGCCAGGTGGTGATGATCCTCTCCGGCGGCACGCCGTTCCGCGCGGCCCGCTCCGCACCGTACTGCAGGAAGTCGAGCTGGCCAGGGGCGTGGGCGTCGCTGTCGATGCTGAAGAGGCAGCCCGCATCGAGGGCCACCTGGATCAGCTCGTCCGGCGGGTCCTGGCGCTCCGGCCGGGCGTTGATCTCGACGGCGACCCCGTGTTCCGCGCACGCCGCAAACACCTGTTTCGCGTCGAACTCCGACGGCGGACGCGTCCCCCGCGAGCCGTTCAGGAGCCGGCCGGTGCAGTGGCCCAGCACCCTGGTGTGCGGGTCTTCGATGCCGCCGAGCATCCTCCGGGTCATGGTCCGGCTGTCCGAGCGGAGCTTCGAGTGCACGCTGGCCACCACCACGTCCAGCCGGTCCAGCAGCTCGGGGGCCTGGTCCAGTGTGCCGTCCTCCAGGATGTCGACCTCGATGCCGGCGAGCAGGCGGGGCCGCGGTCGGCCCGCTTCGGTCCGGCCCGCCTTGGTCCGAGCCGCCTCGATCCTGGCGATGAGGTCCAGCTGCTCACTGAGACGTTCGGGGCTCAGCCCGTTGGCGATCTTCAACGTGGGGGAGTGGTCGGTCAGGGCCACGTACTCGCGGCCTAGCATTCCCGCCGCGTCCACCATGGCTTCGATCGGCGAACCGCCGTCGGACCAATTGCTGTGCAGGTGCAGGTCCCCGCGCAGGCTCGCCAGCAGCTCGCGGCCGCCTTCCACCAGCGGCTCGGCGCCGCGTTCCCGCAGGCCGGCGAGGTAGTCGGGGATCCCGCCGTCGACCGCCTGGGCGATCACCTCGAACGTCCGGTCGCCGATCCCCTTCGTGCGTTTGAGCCGGCCGTCGCCTCTTCGCGCCGCCAGTTCATCGGGGGAGAGGCCGGCAATGATGTCGGCCGCTTTGCGGAAGGCCTGCACCTTGAAGGTGGTGGCGCGATCGCGTTCGAGCCAGAAAGCGATCTCATTGAGGGCAGCGGTGGCGTCCATCTGACCATCATCCACACAGCGGCACAGGTGTTGTCCAGAGCTTATTCCCGGGTTGTGGAGAGGATTTTGGAGATTCCGGGAGTTGCCCCTATAGTTTTATAGGTCCAGTTCGGAGGAACCCGAAGGGAGCAAAAACGGAAGGCCTCGGCCCTAAATTTTTGCCCTTGGAGTAGCGGGTTTTACCGGATGGCGTCCTGGCCCCCATCGTCTAGCGGCCTAGGACACCGCCCTTTCACGGCGGCGGCACGGGTTCGAATCCCGTTGGGGGTACGCAAGGAACTGGTCAGGCCGGATGAAAATGTCTGGTAAGCTAGAGTCCTTGAAAAAATGCGGTAGCGATACTGCAGGCAGCAAGAAACAGTAGTAAAAGTAAGGCCCTGTAGCGCAGTTGGTTAGCGCGCCGCCCTGTCACGGCGGAGGTCGCGGGTTCAAGTCCCGTCAGGGTCGCTCTGATTGCCAGAAGAAATTCCGGCCGTCATGGTGACATGTCACCTAGGCTCTGTAGCTCAGTTGGTAGAGCGTTCGACTGAAAATCGAAAGGTCACCGGATCGACGCCGGTCGGAGCCACCACTGGGAAGCATCAGTTCTTACGAACTGGTGCTTTTCTTCTTTAACGCAGACCGCTCACCCGCATCGACTGCTACATAACGGCCCCTTTGAGGGCTGAAAACGGCAGTTTTGGAGCAGCGGATGTGGTCCGTCAGTGGGCGCAGTCGCAGTCACCCGACGCTGACGGGCGCCGCAGTCGCGCCATTCGCCAATGTTGGCCGCTCTCGGGGATTCATAGCGGCCGCCTGTGGCAAATGGCGCAGGAATAGCCGCAACAACCGGCCCCCCCCACTCTCGGCTTCGACAGCCAACCAGAGTTCACCAAATTGCTCCCGCCGTAGTTGCCCAAAAAGTTGCAGCCACCACCGGACTTTTCATCCGCCAAGCGGGCCGTTCTGAAGCAGTAGGCGAGATATAGGGCGGCGGACGACGGCGGCAGGTGCGGTTTGGGGACACGCCCGAGACCGCCGCTAGACTCGCACGCCGGGACGAACGCCAGAGCTGCGAACCGTCCCTGGACGGGTCCGCGGCGCAATCTCGACCAGAAGAATGATTTTGAACGTGGCTTTGAACAAGACTGCACGCCCACTGACCGTAACCGTGCTCCTGGCGACCATGGCCCTGACCGGCCGTTCTGCCCCGGTGGCCGCGAAGCCGACGTCGACGGCGGACGCCGCCACCGCGACGGCGGACGCCGCCACCGCGACGGCGGACGCCGCAACCGCGCCGGCGTCCGCAACCCCCAGCCCGACCAAATCCTCCGGCCCCTACGGCGACTTCCCCACGGCAGCCGAGGCCTGCAACACCATTTCGGAGCAGGCCACCGGAGCCTCGCTGCTGCCGCTCTCGGCCGCGCAGGGCAAAACCGCCGAACTCGAGCAGTACAAAGCCGAGTTGAGTAACACCGCAGAGCGCGTTCCGGACAGCCTCAAGGCGGCCTTCGCCAAGCTCAACCAGGTCGCCGTGGCCGGCCTGAGCGACCAGACGGTCTTCTCGAGCGGCAAATTCCAAGACGCCATGGCACCGGTCACGGGCTGGCTCGCCGCCAACTGCAAGTAGACGCCGCCTCCCTCCGGGCGGCCCAGCGTTGGAAGGACTGGTTGCGGGTCGGAACTCCCGGAGGGAAGCGCTTGGCGGGGCTAGGGCGTCTTGTGCGTGCGCCTACTTCCTGATACCGCCGTGGCCACTGCAGGCGT
>NZ_JBFRFD010000106.1:0-8512 GCF_052114645.1 Arthrobacter sp. 2YAF22_2 | reverse complement strand
CGGCATGCTGGCCGAACTCGGCGTCTCACTGGTGGAGATCGGCCACGCGGAGCGCCGGGCAATGTTCGGCGAGGACGACGACGTCGTGGCCCTCAAGGTGCGAGGCGCCGTCGACGCCGGGCTGACGCCGCTGCTGTGCATCGGTGAGCCGGGGCGGGTCAGCCCGGAAGAGGCAGCCGGGTTTTGCCTACGCCAGGTCCACTCCGCTGCCGGCGGCGACGATCCCCTGATCCCGCGGCTTGTCCTCGCCTACGAGCCGGTCTGGGCGATCGGGGCAGACCGGCCCGCCGAGCCGGCGTACGTCAACGCGGTCGTGGAACTGATCCGCGAACGGCTCGGCTCCGCCTGCCCCGTTATTTACGGCGGCAGCGCGGGACCCGGGTTGCTGCCGCAACTGACCGCCGCGGACGGACTCTTCCTGGGCCGCTTCGCCCACGACGCCGCGAACCTCGGCCGGGTGCTGGATGAAGCCCTTCAGACCTTCGCGCCGGCCAGCAGTTCCTCGAGCTGCTCGTAGGCTTCGGCCAGGCCGCCTTCCATCCCGGACTGCGCCATGCCGTTCCGGGCCTCCAGGCTGGGATACACCGCATGCGCGGTCAGCCGGGTGCGGCCGTCGCCGAGGTCGTGGAAGGTGAGGAACTCGATGCTGACCACGTCCGGGTAGCCGCCGTATTCGAATGTCTGGACGGCGAAGTCGTTCTCGCGGACCGTGTGGAAGACGCCGCTGAACACGTGGGCGACGCCGTCGGGCCCGGTGTGCGTGTAACGGTAGCTGCCGCCGGTGCGGAAGTCGTAATGGTCCACAGCCATGGTGAGCCGTCGCGGACCGAGCCACCGGGCCACGAGGTTAGGTTCCTTGTGGGCGCGGAAGACGTCGGCCACGGGAAAATCGAACTCCCGATCGAAGTCGATGAAGGGCAAGCCTTCCGGAACCGTGAGTTTGAGGGCGTTGCTCATGATGAGTCCTTTGCCTGGGTGCCGCCTGCAGCGGCCTGAGATTCAAGCACGGCATCGAGGCTGCGGAACTGTCCCTCGCGGATCAGCCGGTAGCGGTCGATCCAGGCGGTGAGTGCCTCCAGCCGTGCGGGGTTCAGGTGGACGGGCCGTCGCTGGGCGTCCCGCGTTCGCGTGACGAGCTGTGCCTGCTCGAGGACCTGGATGTGCTTCGAGACCGCTTGCTTGGTGATCGCGAAGGGTTCCGCCAATTCGTTGACCGTGGCCGGGCCCCGGCTGAGCCGGGCGATGATGCGGCGGCGAATGGGATCGGCCAGCGCCAGGAAAGCACTGTCGAGTTGTTCGTCGTCCTCAGCCATCGGGTCACGCTCCAAAATCCGACACTACCATGATCAACGTTCAGGTTGATCAATGTGTTGGTTGTTTAACCGTACGCGGACGACCCGGGGCAGGCAAGGGCCAGCGCTGCCGGTCCGGCCAGGCGCGGTGAAGTCCGGCTAAACGGCGGCGTGCAGCCGGGGGAGTGCGGCCACCAGTGCGGCAAGTTCCGGGAGCTCCTGCGCTTCGGCGAGCGCCCGCTCCAGCGTGCTGTCGTGAACCGGCCGCGCCTGCTCGAGCAGGGCGATTCCGGTCGACGTGAGCTCGGTGTAGATCCCGCGGCGGTCATCGTCGCAGAGGATCCTGGTGAGCAGGCCGCGGTCCTCCAGGCGGTTGACCAGCCGCGTGGTGGCGCTGGGGCTGAGGGCGGTGGCTCGGGCCAACTGCTGCATCCGCATGTGCCAGCCGTCCTGCCGGCTCAGCGCGTCCAGCACGGTGTACTCCACCACCGAAAGCTGCGCCGCGGCCTGCAGGGAGCGTTCCAGCTCTGTTTCGATCAAGCCGTGCAGTGCCGCCAGGGTCCGCCAGCCTTGCGCCCGGACCTCGACGGCGTCATCTTTGATGCCCATCTGTACTGCTCCCTTCCAGCCCTGGCCGCTGCCCGCGACTACGAAAATACGGCCAAACCACAAATAGTTGCTTGCGCGTCATAATTGCGTATGCAACAATAAATAACGCGTCTGCAACTACTAGCTTACGCTTTCTTGATCTCCCCGTACAGTTTTGAAGGAGCCCAACCATGCCTATCGGCCTGATCGCACTCGCCCTCGGCGGGTTCGGCATCGGACTCACCGAGTTCGTCATCATGGGCCTGCTGCCCCAAGTGGCCGCAGACTTCCAAGTCACCGAGGCCAGCGCCGGCTGGCTGATCTCCGGCTACGCCCTGGCCGTCGTCGTCGGGGCCCTGCTCCTCACCGCGGCGGTGACCCGCCTCAAGCGCAAGCCGGTGCTCGCGGCACTCATGGTGCTGTTCATTGCCGGCAACCTCGTCTCGGCGATCGCCCCCGACTACGCCTTGATGATGGTCGGCAGGATCATCGCCGCGCTGGCCCACGGTGCGTTCTTCGGGATCGGCGCGGTGGTGGCCGCCAGCATGGTTGGCCCCACCAAGAAGGCCGGTGCGATCGCCATCATGTTCACCGGGCTGACCGCGGCCAACGTCCTCGGCGTGCCGTTCGGCACCATGCTGGGCCAGGCCGCCGGCTGGCGCTCCACCTTCTGGGCCATCACCGCCATCGGCGTGCTCGCCCTCGTCGGCATCCTGACCTTGGTCCCGCAGACCGGAGCGGGCCAAACCGGCGCCGGTCCTGCCGCTGATTCTGCCGCTGATTCCGCCTCTGGCGGATTACGGGGCGAACTCCGGGCCYTCCGCTCCGGCCAGGTCTGGCTGTCGATCTTCGTCACCATCCTCGGCTACGGCGGAATGTTCGGCGCCTTCACCTACATCGCGTTCACCCTGACCGAGGTCACCGGCTTCTCCGCCACCACCGTGCCGTGGCTGCTGATCATCTTCGGCGTCGGACTCTTCATCGGCAACACCGTGGGCGGCAAGGCCGCGGACCGGAACGTGGACCGGACCCTGCTGGTTGTGCTGGCGGCCCTCGTGGTGGTGCTCGTCGGCTTCGCATTCACCGCCGTCAGCCAGCCGCTGACCATCGCGTCCATGGTGCTGCTGGGCGGCTTCGGCTTCGCCACCGTGCCGGGCCTGCAGATGCGCGTGATGAAGTACGCCGACAGCGCGCCGACTCTGGCCTCCGGCGCCAACATCGGCGCGTTCAACGTCGGCAACGCGCTGGGGGCATGGCTGGGCGGCGTGACCATCAGCGCCGGACTGGGCTACACCGCGCCGATCTGGGCAGGCGCCGGCGTCAGCCTGCTGGGACTGGGCGTGATGGTAGTTGCCGCTGCCGCCGCGAAGCGAGCCGCCGGGACCGCCGCCGGGACGGCCGACGACGGCCAGCCCGCACCGGCCGCCGTCCCCGGGCCGGACAGCACCCGGGCCGAGGTCACGCAGGACGACGCCGAGCTCCAGCGGCTCTAGCGGACCCCGGGACGGCTCCGGCAGACGTCCACGAAGGTGCGGAACGGGGCCAGCCGCTCGTCGGCGGGGAGTTCCCGGGCCTCCGGGTGCCACTGCACCGACGCCACCCAGCGCTCCGGGTCTTCCAGCGCCTCCACGGTTCCATCGTCCGCCGTCGCGGTCACCACCAGTCCGTCGGCCACACGGGCCACGGCCTGGTGGTGCCCGGACGCGATCTTGACCGTCGCCGCGGCGCCGTACAGCCCGGCCACCTTCGATCCGGCGTTGATCCCGACCTCATGCCAGGCCCAGGGGCCGGCGTCGTGGGCGGGTTCGGGCTCGCGGTGCGCTACGTGACCCGGAGACATGTCCTGGACCAGGGTGCCGCCGTAGAGCACATTCAGGAGTTGGTGCCCGCGGCAGATGCCSARCACCGGCAGCCCGGCGTCGACGGACTCCCGGGCCACAGCAAGGTCCAGGGCGTCCTGTTCCGGGCTGACGTCGTAACAGGTGCCGCCCGGCTCTTCACCGTAGAGCCGCGGGTCAAGGTCGCCGCCGCCGGGGAGCACGACGCCGTCGAGGTCCCCGAATCCCGCCGGGGCCGTGAGCAGCACGGGCTCACCGCCGCCGTCCCGCACCAGGTCAACGATGTAGTCGAAGAGGAAGTTGGCCTCGGCCACCCGCGGATCTGAGCCGGAGGAACTGCTGAGGCGGACCGGGATGCCGATGCGGGGACGGCCGCCGATGGGACGCGTTGGAGTCTGCATGATTCATTCTGCATCAGGGTTCCGGCGTCACAACGCAGGGCTAGGATTGCCGGATGAACAACAGGTATCTCGTGTCCCGCAACCGCTTCATCGCGGCCGCCCCGGAAGCCATTTTCGAGGTGCTCGCCACTCCGGCCCTGCACAGCGTGATCGACGGTTCCGACACGGTCAAGGGCGTCCAGCCCCGAGGCCCGGAACGGCTGGGCCTCGGCGCGAAGTTCGGCATGGAAATGAACGTCAAAGTGGACTACAAGATCCTCAACACCGTCTGCGAGTTCGAGGAAGGACGCCGCATCGGCTGGCGCCACTTCTACGGCCACGTCTGGCGTTACCTGCTGGAGCCCGCTACCGACGCCGACGGCCGGCCCGGCACCCTCGTCACCGAGCAGTGGGACGCCCGGCAGGTCCGCGGCAAAATCTTCCTGCGGCTGGCAGGCTACCTCCGCCGGCACCCGGCCAACCTGGAGCAAACCCTGGCCAAGCTCGACTCCTACCTCGGGAGCGCCGGTAGCGCCGCGGGCGGCCGGGGCTAGGCGGCCCGGATGAGCGCTGCCCGCAGCCTGCACCCGAGCCCGCGCACCCTTGAGGTTGAGAGCCTGGGCAGCTTCGACCGGCTGGTCGCCGCCGGTGCCCGGTCCATGCACGGCTGGCACCTCCAGTCGCTGGACCTGAGCGGCCGAGGCGGCTCCTTGGAGTCCCTCGACGTGGCGGGGGCGATCTTCCTCGGCTGCAGCTTCGACGACGGCGTGGAAGATTCGCTGCGTGGCCGCGGCGCGCTGATCTTTCCCAAGCTGGAAGCGGTGCCGTTCGACCCGTACCGCGGCCGGCTCTATACGCCGCAGGAGCTCTACGCCGGCATTGCCGAGACCCGGTACGAGGACACCCTGGATGCTCGGGTCTACCAGTGGAGCATCCGCCCGGGCCAGCGGCGCCGGCTGGACGCCACGCTCGCCGCGGCCCTGCACGACCACTCGATCGGCGACGCGCTCGAGGAACTGACCCGTTCCGAGTTATGCCGCGGCCGGACCATGGTGGGCGTGATGGGCGGGCACGCCGCCAGCCGGGGCTCTGCGGCGTACACCGAGGCGGCGCAGCTGGGCAGGCTGCTGGCGCGGAACGGCCGGGTGGTCGCCACCGGCGGCGGCCCCGGCACCATGGAGGCCGCCAACCTGGGGGCCTACCTCAGCGCGGCGGACGAGGCTGACTTCCAGCGGGCCTTGAGCGAGCTCGCCGCGGTGCCCGGTTTCCGGCCCTCGGTATCGGCGTGGGCGCGGGCCGCGGCCGCCGTCGTCGAACGCCAGCCCGGCGGCACACCGTCGCTGGGCATCCCCACCTGGTTCTACGGCCACGAGCCGCCCAACTACTTCGCCACGCACATCGCCAAGTATTTTGCCAACGCCATCCGCGAGGCGATCCTGTTGGAGCTGTGCAACGGCGGGATCATCTTCCTGCCCGGCTCCGGCGGCACTGTGCAGGAGATCTTCCAGGACGCCTGCGAAAATTACTACGGCGCCCCGGAGACCCTCACGCCGATGGTGCTGGTGGGCAAAGAACACTGGCTGCGGAGATTCCCGGCCTGGCCGCTGCTGCAGAGCCTCGCCGCGGGCCGGCGGATGGAAGACCGGATCTTCCTGGTGGACGGCATCGAGGAAGCCCTCGCCGTCCTGAAAAGCTAGAGGTCCTTGCGGCACTGGGCGCTGCCCAGTGCGTGCAATCCGGTCAGGTCACCGGCGGCCAGCCCGTCCGGCGCGCCGATCTCCGGGTACATCAGCTGGCTCGGGTCGTCGACATGCTCCAGGCCCATCACGTGGCCCAGCTCGTGCAGGATGACGGCCGTCGCGTACGCGGGGCTGTCCCCGCGGTCCAGGCCTTCGGTGATCTGCGGGGCATCCAGTTCCAGGCTCCCGGTGACGAAGCTCTTGGGTCCGTCGCCGAAGCTGAAGTGCGTGCTGCCGCCGGTCCCGATCACGGGGCCCTTGAGCTGCGGCGCCTGCTCGGGCGTCGTCCAGGCGATCAGCACCGGCGCCCACCGGTCCCCGTACTCCTCCCGTTGATACGGGGCGCGGGACTGGGACGGGACCTCCGCGGTGGGGCCGTCGTTGATGAACTTGATCCCGGTCGCCTCGGACACCGTTTTGATCGCATCGTCCACCAGCTGCCCGCCGCCCCGGGGCGCCAGCGTTGAATTGACCACATAGTGCAGCGGCCGGCAGGGGGAATAGCCCACCGGACCGCCGTCGGGGTTAGTAGCCAGGAACTTGTAGGAGGTGCTCGCGGAGGCAAGCGGGCGTGGCCGGCCGATCGGCCGGTCCTGCTCTTCGAAGCCCGGCGTTGGGACGGCCATGTGCGCCCCGTCCAGGGGAGCCGCGGCCTCGGGTGCGCCGGCCTGCCGGGCCGACGGGCTGGCAGACGGCTGGGTGTCCGGCTGGTCCGTCCCCTGACGCGGGGTGCCGGCGGACGAGCCCGCGCCGGGTCCGTTCGCGGACGCAAACAGCCCGACAAAACGGGGGTCGCCGTAGACCAGCCCGGCAGTCAGGAACGCGGCCCCGGCGATCAGGACCACAGCCGAAAGGTTCCGGGCAATCCGTAAGGGGCGGCGGCCCCGGCTGCGCCGCCCCTTACGGTCCCGGAGCCCGGGATCGTGCACTAGCCGACCACCGCGCCGAACGCCAGGCCGAGCAGATACGTCACGGCGGCGGCGCCGATGCCGATGGCGAGTTGGCGGAACGCACGGCTGGCGGGGGAGGTGCCGGAGAGCAGGCCGACGACGCCGCCGGTCAGCAGCAGCGCGATCCCCACCAGGGCGGCGGCGACCGCCAGCGCGGTGAATCCGGTCATCCCGAGCAGGAAGGGGATGATCGGCACGATCGCGCCGGAGGCAAAGAAGCAGAAGCTCGATGCCGCCGCACTCCACGCGGTGCCGACGGCCTCGTGCTGGTCCTCCGCTTCGGGTAGCTCCGGACGCAGGGACAGGCTCGGGTCGCAGTCGCAGTCCAGCAGCCCCATCCGCTCCGCGACGCGGTGCTCGGCGGCCTCGCGCGACATGCCCCGGGCCAGGTAGACGAGCAGGAGTTCATTGTGTTCGATGTCCAGCAGCGGCGCGGCCGCGAGCGTGATCTGGGTGGGACGGGTCGCCGCCAGCAATTCCCGCTGGGACCGCACGGAAATGAACTCGCCGGCACCCATCGACAGTGCCCCGGCCAGCAGACCGGCCACGCCGCTGAGCAGCACCACCGAGCTGCCGACCCCGGAGGCGGCCATGCCCATCACGAGGGAGAGATTGCTGACCAGGCCATCGTTGGCGCCGAACACGGCGGCGCGGAAACTTCCGGCGAGCCGGTTGCGGCCCCGGGTCGCGAGCCCCCGGACCACTTCCTCGTGGATCTGCTCGTCGGCGACCATCGCCGGGGTGGCGGAGGGGTCGTTGGCGTAGGGCGAGCGGCTCTCCGCGCGCTGGGCCAGGGCCAAGACAAAGACGGAGCCGAAGTGCCGGGCCAGGAAGCCGAGCAGCTGGCTTCGGAGCGAAGCGGGCCGCGGCCTGCCGGCCCGCTCGCCGAGCAGCTGCAGCCAGTGCGCCTCGTGGCGTCCTTCGGCGTCGGCCAGGGCCAGCAGGATGTCGCGTTCCTCGCCGCTGCGGTTCTGCGCGAGGTCGCGGTAGACGCTGGCCTCGGCCCGTTCGTCGGCGAGATACTGCCGCCAGCGCTTGATGTCGGCGGCCGTCGCGGGGAAGTCGGCGGGAGACCCTGCGCCGGCCTTCGCGCCGGAGGCCTGGTCGCGATGGGTGGGGTCGAACTGGGCGTGCTGGGACACAAAAACTCCTGGGCTTGATGGGGCATGAACCGGCCCCATTGCGACTCCAGCGTACCGCGTAAATCCGCGGTTTTTCGGCTGGCAATCCTCAGCAGAAAGTTTAGGCAGGCCGTAAAAGTGGTGTGCGCTGCGGCCCGCCCCGGCCGGCCGAAAGGGCCCTTGACCCCCTGCCGCGGGCGGTGTTCGAATTAGGGCCAGGGCGGGTTCTCCGGCAGGTCCGCCCGGCTGTTCCCGGACGCCGGCACTGGGTCCGGGCGGTTCGCAACAGTCTGCCGCAGCGCGAGCGCACGGAGGTTGCACCATGGACAACACCGGATCAAAGGCCGACCAGCCGGGCAGGGACTCCGTGGAGTCGGACCCCGCCTACGACTTCGCAGAGGATGCCCCGGTTGGCGACGCCGAAAGCGGGGACGAGGAGGTGCTGGAAGAAGCCGACCGGCTCGTTCCCTTGGATGCGGAGGATTTCCTGGGTGACGAGCAGCCGGTCGTGCCCCTGGACGCGGATGAATTCCGCGAACCCGAAAAGGAATAGGCTGCGGCTTTGCGCGGCCCGAACACCACGACGGCGGYGCCTCCCCCGGGG
>NZ_JBFRFD010000105.1:0-8513 GCF_052114645.1 Arthrobacter sp. 2YAF22_2 | reverse complement strand
GGGCAGGAAATGTCCCTCCGGCGCTCCTGCGTCGCTGAATTCCTCCAGGAATTTCCTGCCCCTTGCCTGCGGTAGACAGGCCTCCGTCGGCCGCCGAGCAAGCGAGCTTGCCAGCAACAAAAAAACAACTGTGAGTCTTGCAGTGGCTGGTCTGGGACTAGCTGGCAGTGTTGATGCCGGTCGTTCTGCCTCGCGCGTGACTCGAAAAAACAATTGCCCCTTGAGGGTGCATTTCCCCCGACTTGTCCGCGCCGGGTCGAGCGACCGGCGTTGACCTGCCCCACGACGGTGGCTTGATTAGAAGCTTGCCCAGCCCCTGCGGTTGTGGCTCATCACAGTATTGCCTCGAAGTGACTCCTCCCAGGTCGGTGCCGGTCGTGATGCGACCAGTCTTGCCCGTTCGAAAGGAAGGAGGGTGGCCGCGTTGACTATCGTTGCGCAGACCCGCCCATTCGTAATCGGCGTGGACTGCCACGCCCGCACACACACTTACGCCATCATCGAGGCCAGCACCAAGCGACGGGTCGGGTGCGAGCAGTTCCCGACCACCTCGGCAGGGATTTCCCGCGCACTTGCCTGGGTAGGCCGACGGACAGACGGCGATATGGCCAGTCTTTGGGCCGCTGAGGGCATTGCCTCTTATGGGGCACGTCTGGCCCGGGCAGTAACGGACGCCGGCTACGACGTCGCCGAAGCTCCACGGATGAACGCCCGAGGCCGCCGGGGGATCGGCAAATCTGACCCGCTGGACGCCGCCGCCATTGGAACCGCTGTCTTGAGCCTGGAGGAGTCCCAGCTCCGGGTTCCGCGCCGGGATGAAGGAACCCGTGCCGGACTCAGAATCTTGAGCGCAGCCCGGGAACAGTTGACCCGGGAACGAACAGTGAATGTCAACGCACTTACTGCTTTGCTTCGGGCGCATGATCTGGGAATCGACGCCCGTAAACCGCTGGTTCCCGCCCAGATCGCCACAATCACCAGATGGCGGGAACGAGACGAGCCGATCGAAGTATCGATCGCGCGCGAGGAAGCAGTTCGGTTGGCGCGCCGTGTGCTCGAAGTGACCACTCAGCTGGCTGCGAACCAGAAGCGCATGACAGTGCTGATCCAGCAAAGCCCCGCTGCGCCGCTGTTGGAGATGGTGGGCGCCGGGGCTGTCACAGTCGCCACCGTCTTGACAGCTTGGTCGCATCCAGGAAGGGTTCGCAGCGAAGCTGCCTTCGCCTCCCTGGCCGGGGTGAATCCATTGCCAGCCTCAAGCGGTAACACTGTCCGGCACAGGCTTAACCGGGGTGGTGATAGGCGCCTCAACCGAGCCTTGCACACCATCACGATGACCCGGATGGTCCATGACCCCGGAACCCGGGATTACGTCGCCAAACGCACCCAAGAAGGCCGCAGCTACCGCGAAATCCGCAGATCCCTCAAGCGCTACATCGCCCGAACGCTCTACCGCCAGCTCAACGCCCTTTACGCCACCGCGGAACCGGCCCCATCCCACGTTGTCGGGGCAGATGGTTCAGGTGGTGTCCCTTAAAGGATCGGCTTACGCGCGGCGAGGTGACAGTCAGTGCTGCAATAAAATGCCGCCATTTAGCGCTGAGATTCATACCCTTGAGGTTGTGAACGCGGTAGCCTCGAAACGTGCTCCGCGCGCGGATGCGGCAGCAGCCGCGATCGATAGGGTCGGTGTACCGTCAGGAACAAGTCCCCACGGCGCCGGACATCACGTACCAGAGTCTTCGTCGCACGCCGGGGAGACTCAGCGACTTGTTTGAGGAGAGATGACAACAGTGGGAATCACCCCAGGCGTCCTGGTCGCAGTCTTTGTCACCCTGTTCGTGGTCTTTGTCGCTCTGTACGTCATCCGCCGAAGGAAGTGATCACTCGGCGGCCAAGCCCCTCACAACCGCACGGGGAAGAACAGCTAAGGAAGCTGATTATCCGGGAATTCACTACCGACAGTTTGACCACGATAGCGGGGTCCTCGCTGTCGTGGTCGTAATCGCTGCGAACTCGTTCTCTTTCTGGGCTCGATGGAGCGTTGAGTGCCCGGTGAAGGATCCCTCTGCGTGCATTCTGCCGCAATCAGGGTGTCCCCGTCAGCCGCCAGAATAAGGGGCTGAATCCGGTGTAAAAGGAGGGGTTCCCGGGCTGGAACGCGCCGCGGGTCCCGTCGTCCAAAGTCTGACAGCCCGTCGTCTCATACCAGAGGTCAAAATCCCCACCCTGACCGAAATGAAAGTCGATGATGGCCGCCGCGCCGGGCAGGGCCGCAGGGCAGGCAACCGGCCCTTCAGGACCCTTCAGCGCGACGCCGGCTACCGCCGTTTTCAACCGTGTGGCATCCGGCGCGGAAAGTCGAACCTGCTTCTTCGGGGCGCCGGGCCCACCCCCGAAGCGGCCCCCTTCCCGTACAGGCAGATCAACGCCCCGTCCACGGCGCCTTCCGGGACGAGAGTGCTGCCAGAGGGGAGGGCGTTGGCCACGTCCCGTGCCGGGCCCAGACTGCCAGAGCAACCAGCGGCCAAGACAACTTTCAGCTGCGGCATCTTGACCCGCGCCCGCGCCCGCGCCCGTTTCCACCCGCTTGACAGACATAGAAGCGTCGGGGGAGCAGGGGAGCTGGCCGGTCACCTAAGCCGCCCCACCCACCCCAACTTCTCGGACAAGAAGGAGCAACACCATGAACGCCACACCCATCCTTGAAATGCTCGACCCGGCCACCCTGACCGTGGACATCAACGTCCGCAAAGACGCGGCCCTGACCCCGGATTTCCTTGCCAGCATCAAAGAGCACGGCGTGATGGAACCCGTCATCGCCCACCGCAAAGACAACGGGACCGTGCATGTCCTGATGGGACAGCGCCGCACCCGCGCCGCCGTCGCGGCCGGGCGGGCGAGCATCCCGGTGATGATCATCGAGTCCCCCGAGGAAGCCGAACGGATCGTGACGCAGGTCGTGGAGAACATCCAGCGCGCCGAGCTGACCGAAGCGGACGAGGCAGAGGCCTACCACCAGCTGTCGCTGATCGGCGTGTCAGCCGCCGCGATCGCCAAGAAGACCGGGCGGACCAAGACCACCGTGGAAGGGGCCTTGAAGGCCAAGTCCTCGAGCGCCGGATCCGCCGCCCTGGGCAAGGGATACACCATCGATGAAGCGCTCATCATGGCCGAATTTGAAGGGAACCAGGACGCCACGGAGGAATTGGAGTCCGTGATCGCGGACGAACCCGATCAGCTCCTGCACGTCGCGCAGATGCTCCGGGACCGCCGCGACCGCGCGGCCGCCCTCGCGGCCCTGACTGCCGAGCTGGAAGCCGCCGGGACCACCGTGGTCGAACGCGCCGGATACGACGGGGACAGCGAGAACGTCCGGGTGTCCTCGCTGAACCGGAGCGACGGGGAACCGGCCACCGAGGAGGACGCCAACGCCGTGCACATTGTCACGTCCTACAACGGCCATCACTCCACCGTCCCGGTCGTGGCCGGATGGAAGGACCTGGGTTTCACGCTCCGGTCCAGCGGCTACGGGCCTTCAGCGGCGAACAAGGGTCCGATGACGGAGGAGCAGAAGGCCGAGCGGAAAACCCTGATCGAAAATAACAAGCTGATGCAGTCGGCTACTGTGGTCCGCCGCGACTTCGTGAAGACGCTTCTGGCGAAGAAGCGGCCGCCCAAGGGTTGGCAGCACTTCACCGTCCACGCCATCACCCACCATCCTGAGACGGCCAGCGGCTACGAGGGAACCGTCGCCGCCGAGATGGCAGGAGCCAAGACGGGGGAGAGCCCGGACCGGTGGGGCTGGAACCCGTTGCGGGACCACGTGGCCAAGTCCACGGCCCGGCCCGAGGTATCCCTGATCGCGCTGGTCTGCGCCGGGTATGAGAAGACCATCGCGAAGGACTCATGGCGGTCCCCGAGCATCCGCCACATCGACTACCTGACCCGGCTCATTGCCTGGGGGTATACGGCCAGCCCGGTCGAGCAGATCATCCTCGACAGCGCCGCACCCGCACCCGAACACGAAGCCGCATAAGAGCCCCGTGCCGGGCGGGCTCCCGCCGCCCGGCACGGCCGCTGGCCACGCGCCACTTGAAGGCCAGGAACCCTTCCAGAGGTCGGGCGGTCCGCCGCACGATGCGAACCAAAGTTGCTGGTCACCTGCGGCGGACCGCCGTTGACGCGACCGCCGGGAACCATCCAGGTGCCGCGGCTCTTCCCGGCAGACCACGAGCCCGCAAGGTGGCACCACGCGCACAATACGATGACCCGTCAGCCGTTCAGACTCGGCGCAACCCTTCAGCTAATCTGGATCACAGATTTCCTTTGTCCGAGGAGCAGAAAAGGACCGGCCAGGCCGGTCCCTTTCTGTTTAACCCGGCCCGCTCCATACAGAGACTGTGCACAGCCACCGCTTACCCGGGGTGACGTGCGCTGGGGAGGGTGACGTGGTGGTTGTGTGCAGACGGTCAGGTGGGTCCCGTCGTCCAGATGTGTGCGGGAAAAGCCCGCAGGAAATAGCTTTTGCCGTGCCCAGGTGGGCGAGGGGTTGCTACTCCGAGCCGCCAGACGCGGGGGCCGGCTCGTGGGCGGTCTTCCGGCCGCGTGGACGTCCGCCGGTCTTCTTGGCCGGGGCGTTCAGGCCGAAGCTGCGCAGGTCGGATTCGGTCCAGTCTGCGCGCAGGGCTGCCTGGTAGTCCTTGGCGTATTTCTGTTCCGCCGCAGCGAGCAGCTGAGCGGCTTCCTGGACCTCGACACCGCTGGCTGCGGCCATCTTGACGGCGAAAACTTTGGCACTCCGGGCGGCGTCGATCTTGGCGGCGGCTTTTGCGGCGATGTCGTTAATGTCCATGCTCAGACCCTACCGGCCACGGCTGACAGCCGCGTGCACGGTTTTCAAAAGCCGTGCACGCGGCGCGAAAAAACCTCCAAACACAGCCATGCGGAGCAAGCTATACATTTACACGGGTGTAAATGGCGTGTCGCTCACGCGCCTGCGGCGGTTTGTTTGGCACACTCGTTGGTGTGGTCCCCGGTTTCGGGGTTGCTGCGCTGGGCTTTCAAGGGACGGGGGAGTGAGTGACTGAGCAGAATGAGTCCCGTCCGCGCCTGTCCAAACGCCGCCGTGAAAACTCGCCGGCGGGGACGAAGAAGCGCCGCGAAGTGTGGGTCACCGTTGAGGAAGAAGCCGCACTCGTCGCCAGGGCTGAGCGGGAGAAGGTCACCGTCCCGAACCTGCTGATTTCAACAGCGCTGTCGGAGCACTCGGAATCACCGACGGAACGCCGCGCCATTGCTGCGGAACTGATGTCCCTGCACAATCTGCTGGCCCGTTCTTCGAACAACATCAACCAGCTGGCACGGCAGGCCAACGCCACGGGCGAGTTCCCTGCCGAGGCGCACGAGGCACTCAAGCACATACGCTCCGTTGCCATGCGCATTGATGACGCCATTGACGGGCTGATGTAGGGATGATTCCGAACATCACCCGCGGTTCGCGTATGGGCGGGCTCATGGTTTACCTGACCTCTACGGACGCCAATAAGACGAAGAACGCCCACGCCGATCCGCACCTGGTCGCCGGGGATGCGGCCATTATGGCGTGGTACGACGACGGTGTGTTGGACCGTGACGATGCCCTGGCTATTGCCAAGCATCTGGACCGCCCGCGCAAGGCTTATGACGTCTCGGTGCAAATCAAAGACATGCAGTGGAATGCGGCCAAGAAGGAGCGCGTCCACGTCGGGTACAAGGACGCCAGTGTGTGGCACTGCTCGCTGAGCCTGAGGGCCGAAGAGGGCGCACTGACGGACCAGCAGTGGGGCGATATCGCGAACGACTTTGTTGATGCCATGGGCTTCACGGAAGCCAGCGGGAAGGCACGGTGTCGGTGGGCCGCGGTGAACCACGGCACGAGTGAGAACGGCAACCACCACATCCATATCGCCGTGTCCCTGGTCCGTGAGGACGGCACCAAGGCCTCCACCCATGGTGACTACAAACGCGCTCAGGAAACCTGCCGTGAGCTGGAGGTCAAGTACGGGCTGGAACAGCTCTCCACCGTGCACGCCACCCGTGGTTACGACCGGGCCGAGAAGGCCACCGCCGTCCGGAACGACCGGGAAATGCACCGGTCATCCCTGGCACGGAAAGTCCGGGCCAGCGCCAGCGCTTCCGGGTCTGAAGCGGAGTTCGTCCGCCGTGCCCGGGACACCGGCCTGCTGGTGCGGCCGCGCTACGCGAAGAACACCACCGACGTCATTGTCGGGTACTCCGTGGCCGAACGCCCCGCCCGGGGCGATCGTCCGATTTGGTTCGGCGGCGGGACCCTCGCCTCCGACCTGAGACTCGGGGCCCTCAGGGAGGAATGGCCCGACACCCCGCAGCTGGCCACGGAAGCCGCAGCGGAATGGAACGCGGCCGCACGGAACAGGCGAACGGTCTCCCGGACCGGGCCTGAGCATGCAACGCCCACGGCGGAGGCATGGGTGGAGTACACCCGCAACGCGGCCGACCTGGCCGACCAGCTGCGCAGCATTCCGCGTGATGATCACGCGACCTGGGCGAAGGCTGCACGGGACGTATCCGGGGCGTTCGCGGCATGGTCCTGCCGGCTTGAACCGACGCCGGGTCCGTTGGCGGCCACCGCCGCTGAACTGTCCCGCACCGCCCAGTTGCGCGCACCCCGGCAGCACAGCAAACCTGTCGCTCTCCCGTCGATTGCCGGGACGGCCATGTTGTTCATGGCCGCGGCCAGCAAGGACAAGACGGCCGCGCAAACAGCCCTCATGGTGCAGCTGATCAACACCGCCTTCGCCGTGTATGAAATGCATGCCCAGTCCGGACGGACCCGCGAGGCGCAGCGTATCCGGTCCGTGGTCGAAGAGCGGTTGGCTCCGTTCACCGGGACGATGCCCAGGCCGGTTTTGGTGGGTGCCGGGCAGCGACCGGCCCCCGACGCGGGAGTGGCGCCGAGGGCGATCGATATCGCCCGGCGCGGAATGGTCCCCATCCGTCCCGGATCAGTAGTGCCGACGACCCCAACGCCGGCCACGCCGGCGAAGACCTCCCAGCCCGGCCGGCGCGACGCCGGTCCGGGCCTCGACCGATAGACCACCACTACCAACTGCAAGGGGACAGCATGAGTGAATCAGATGGAATGGATGACGTCCTGGACGGCGGGCTGCGGCAGTCGCTGCTGATCGCCTCACGCATTGCCGAGACACTGGCACGCCGGCGCCAGGAGAGCCAGCGTCAGATCGAACACCAGGATGCCCAGGTGGCGCACGAAGCCCGGTCACGCCTCGGGGCCGAACAGAGCACCGCGCACGCGGCCCTGGCCCCCGTGGAGAAGGACCAATGGTGGGACAAGGCGCAGCCGGGCGACATTGCCGCGGCCCACGCCGTCGCTGAAGGCTGGAAGGACCGCGACCCGGCCGCGCTGGCCGCCTCCGAAAAGATCCGTCGGGAAGTGCTCACCCGCTACGGCATCGATACCCGCGACGTCGGCGCTGACGCCGCCTATCTGGAGTCAGGGATCGAGAGCATCACCACGGAAAAGGACCGGCAGGACGAACTGGACCGCAGCCAGGAAGAGACACGCAAGGCCGCCGCCGAACACGAGAAGGCCATGCAGCTGCTCGCCGCGGCCCGCGCCGAAGAACTCCGGGCCCGGGCCGCCACGCTGGCCCCGGAAATGGAACGCCACCAAGTACCCGTCGATCACCTGGCTAACCCCGAGCTGGCCCAGGCATTGCAGGCCGGCCACAGCGCCAGGACCCCCAAAGCACTGGAAGCAGCGGACGCTACCGTGCACGAACGACTCTTCCTCATCGGCAAGGATGGGATCAACGGTCCCGACATTGACCAGCTGCGGAAAGAGACCACCGCGAACGTCAGCGGTGTCGGGGACTCGCACTTCGAGGATCCCGAGTTCGTCAAAGCCGCCAAGGAGATGCACGAAGCCAAACTCCTGGCAGAGGGCGGTTTCACAGCCTCCGAAAGGACGCCAGTGGGACAGCGCTACGAACGCGCCGAGAAGGAACTCTTCGCCCGCATGGAACGACTCGACCGAGAGATCGAGCGCCGCGTCACCGGAAATGGCAGCAGCCGGCTCAGAGACCACGGCCTTATAGCGGAGAACACGTCGGCCGCCACTTACGGTTCAGCCGAACATCACGAGACATTCGCTGAGGCTCTCAAGCAGAGCGGCGCGAATGACAGGCAGATTCGCGGGCGCCTTACCGCGGCACGCAGCGAAGGCACCCACCCCAGCGCAGCAGTGAGCATGGGCAACAGCGCCACCAAGGCCAGGAAGTCACGTACAGGAGCCGCCGTGGGCTCCGAGAGTGGCAAGAACGGTCTTGCCCGCTAGGTCTTAATTGAGTGGGTCAGGAAGCGGATGTCTCCGCTAGGGTTATTCGTCCGCTAGCTTGCGAACGCGACCGGGCTGCTGGCGCTGGGCATAGAGGAGGCCGCCACCAAGGGTGACGGCCTCCTCTATGCTATGC
>NZ_JBFRFD010000104.1:0-8595 GCF_052114645.1 Arthrobacter sp. 2YAF22_2 | reverse complement strand
GTACATGCCCAGGGCGTGCATGGCGGCCATCAGGTTCTGGCCCGCGGCGACGCCCAACTCGGCCAGCATGCGGCGCAGCTGGCTGTGGGCGCAGCGCGTGAGGACCAGGTGGTCGGCATRCAGGATGCCGTTGGGGGTGCTGACGGCCCACTGTTGCGCCGGGTGCCCGGTTCCGTGGAAGTCCGGACCGCCGGCACCCAGGCCATCGGTGTCCAGATGGTCCAACTGCAGGGCACGGACGTTATTGCGGACGTCGAGTTTATGGCTGCTGGCGTAGTTGCGCAGGTGCCGCAGGATCTCATTGCGCTCCCGCAGGGACGCCGCATCCGCCGCGTCGCAGCGCTGCAGCGAGGACGTGTTGGCCGGGTTGCCGGCGCCGAGCAGGTCCAGCCCGTCCACCACGATGGCACTGACACCCCTGCGCTGCAGCTCGCTGGCCACTGCCAGCCCGGACAGCCCCGTACCGATGACCAGGGTGCTGGTCCGTTCGATTCCGCCGTACACGGGCATGCTCGACACTGCGGGGTCCTTCCTCTGATGATGCCGGTTCCGGGCCAATACCCGGTGCGCCTCGCCATCGATCCGTCCGGACGCGCTCCGCGGGGAGCCTGCGATGTGAAAGACGAGTCTCGGTTCAGCAATGCCTCAGAGGATACCCAAGAAAGCTGGGTATGAACAGGGTCTGCCCGCCGTTGAGTTTTCGCGGCTCTCGGCGGTTCTTCGAGAGTTCCCCGCGCCCGGATTCCGTCTTTTCGAAGCTTTCCGGGCCGCGGTGGCAAACGTGTAAACACTAGGTAAATCTTCCCCGCCGGGCCGGCGCCCCCGGACCCGGGGAGTTCTGGCAGAATAGCCGCAACAGAGCCACGTTACGCGAGGAGGCGGACCCCATGGCCCGAGAACAGGTGCATCCGGACCCGGCGGGAGACGCCGCCGGGGAGCACTCCGCCCATCGGGGGATCGTGGTGGGCGTGGACGGGTCGGACCACAGCCACTGCGCCTTGGTGTGGGCCGCCCGGGAGGCGGAACGCCGGCACAGCCCGCTGCACATCGTGACCGCCTACTCGGTACCGGTGTTCGCCGCGTCCGGGCTGGACGGCGGATACGCGACGGTGGACGACTCGGTGATCCGCGAGGGCGCCGAAGCCATCCTGCAGCAGGCACTCGACAAGGTGGCCGGCTACAACATCGAGGTGGATGCCTCGGTGGAGAACGGCGACGCCTCCGGCGTCCTGCTCGAGATGACCGGAACCGCCGAACTGCTGGTCTTCGGTACCCGCGGCCGCGGCGGTTTTGTGGGCCGGCTCCTCGGGTCGGTCAGCAGCGCCCTGCCCGCACACGCCAAATGTCCCACCGTGACCGTGCCGCTCATCTGCGGCGACCGGCTGGGCCTGACCACCGACGACAAGCACGTCCGGGCGGAACGTGTGAAATCCGGGCACCAGCCAATAGAAAACGTCGTGGTCGTGGGCGTGGACGGTTCCGAACAGGCCCGGGTCGCGGTGCTTGAAGCAGCGGCCCAGGCCGAACGCCTCTCGGCGCCGTTGCGTCTGGTCTGCGCTGTGCCGCAATACAGCGGTTCGCTCGCCTGGGTTCCCGCGCCGATGGACCGCGAGGCGCTCTTCGCCGATATCCAGGTCCAGCTCGACGCCGGAGTGGCGTGGCTGAAGAGTCACTACCCCCGGCTCCAGGTGGAGACCCAGCTCGTGGACGGCTCCCCGGTCGACATCCTCGTCGAGGCGAGCCGACATGTGGAACTCGTCGTGGTGGGCACCCGCGGCCGGGGCGGTTTTGCCGAGATGCTGCTGGGATCCACCTCCGACGGCGTCCTGCACCATGCCAAGGGTCCCGTCATGGCGATCCCGGACCGCGACGACCCGAGACTGGCCGACCGGCCCAGTTTCGGACCCATGCTCGGCGACTCGTAGCGCGGGGCCGGGACCGACCATGTCCTGGTGGAACGGAGGACCGGCGGGTGGCACAGCAACCGCAGCCAGCTGAACCGCGGCAACAGCCCCGGCCGGAGCTGGTCCTTGCCCTCGAGCTGGCGGGCGCGGAGCTGCTTTCCGAGGTCGGCGGCAAGGCCGCCAACCTCGGAGAACTGATCCGGGCCCGGCTGCCGGTCCCTGCCGGATTCTGCCTGACCACGCTGGCTTACCGGCGGGCCACCTCCGCCGCCGGGCTCGACGCCGTGCATGCCGGCCTGGCCGGGACCGCGCCGGACGACCTTCCTGGGCTCGCCGCCCTGGCCGACACCGCCCGCCGCCAGGTGCTGGCCGCCGACGTTCCGGCGGACGTGGCTGCGGCCATCCGCGACGCCTATGCGGCGCTGGGCGCGGACGTCCCGGTGGCGGTGCGGTCCTCCGCAACTGCCGAGGACCTGCCCTTCGCCAGCTTCGCCGGCCAGCAGGACAGCTTCCTCAATGTGGTGGGTGTCGACGCCGTGCTGGCCGCCGTCCGGCAGTGCTGGGCCTCGCTCTGGACGGACCGCGCCGTGAGCTACCGGGCCACCCACGGGATCAACCCGGCAGCCGTGTCGCTCGCCGTGGTGGTCCAGCGGATGGTGGACGCAACCGTCGCCGGGGTCCTGTTTACTGCGAACCCGGTCACCGGGAGGCGGCACGAGGCGGTGATCGACGCGAGCCCCGGGCTCGGAGAGGTAGTGGTCTCCGGGTCGGTCAACCCGGACCACTTCGTCGTCGACGGCGCCACCCGACGGGTCATCGAGCGCCGGATCGGAAGCAAAGGTGTGGCGGTCCGGCCGGTGCCCGGCGGCGGCACCGTCCGCACTGCCACGCCCGGGGCCCGCTCGGAGCCCTGCCTCAACGACGCCCAGCTTCTGGCGCTGGAACTGCTCGGCCGCCGCGCGGAGGTGCACTTCGGCGTGCCCCAGGACCTCGAGTGGGCCATCGACGACGGCGGCGTGCCGTGGCTGACGCAGTCCCGGCCCATCACCACGCTCTTCCCGGTGCCGGCGCGGCAGCGGATTGCCGACGCGACCCGCGTCTACCTCTGCTTCAGCCTCGCCCAGGGCCTGACCCGGCCGCTGACCCCGATGGGGCTGGCAGGTTTCCGGCTGATCGCCTCGTCCGTGGCCCGTGCGGCCCGGTTCGACGTTCCAGCGCCGCACGACGGTCCGACACCGTACGTCCAGCCCGGGCAGCGGATCTTCTTCGACCTGACCCCGGTGCTGCGCAGCGCCGTCGGCCGGGCTATCGTGCCGCGGGTGTTCGACGTGATGGAGGCCCGCTCCGCGGCGGTGCTGCGCCTGCTGTTCGAGGACCCCAGGTTTTCCGTCACGAGCAGGTCCCCGTGGCGGCTGCTGCGGCACCTCGTCCCTGTTGCGGCGCATACCAAGGTCCCGCAGGCGCTCCTGCGCGCCCTGCTCCGGCCCGAGGCCGCGCTGCGCCGGGTGGAACAATTCGGCGACCGGTTCCGGGCCGCGCTCGCGGTGCCGCCCGGGGCCACCGCTGTGCAGCGGCTGGATCACGTGGAGCGCATCCTGGGCCAGGAGCTGTTCCCGGTGGTACCCGCCGTCCTGCCGCTGGCGGCCCTGGGTTTTGGCATGCTGGCAGCCGCCGGCCGACTGCTGGGCCCCGCTGCCGGCCCGGGGAGCCTGCAGCCGGTCCTGCGGGGGCTGCCGAACAACGTCACCACGGAGATGGATCTGGCGCTCTGGCAGCTCGCCGCCGCCATCCGGGCTGACGCCGACGCCGCTGCCGTGTTCGACGCTGCTGTGTCCGATCACACCGCATTGGGCGGTGGGGGCGTGCCGGACTTGGTCCGCCGCTACCGGGCCAGGGCACTGCCCGCCGTCGTGCAGTCCGGGCTCGACGGCTTCCTCGACCGCTACGGGCACCGGGCAGTGGCGGAAGTCGACCTGGGGATGCCCCGCTGGGCCGATGACCCGGCGCACATCCTGGGCGTCCTGGCCAACTACCTGCGGCTGGATGACCCCGGCCAGGCGCCGGATCTCCTATTCAGCAAGGCGGTCCAGGACGCCGAGACCCAGGTACGGCGGCTGACCGCAATGGCCGGGGAGCGGAGCTGGTTGCGGGCGGTGCTGGTCCGGGCGGCACTTAAGCGCACCCGGTTGTTTGCCGGCCTCCGGGAACTGCCGAAGTACCATATCGTGGAGGCCCTGGCTGCGGTGCGCGGCCAGCTCCAGCTCATCGGGAAGGAACTGGCCGCGGCCGGCCGGATCGCCGCCGCGGACGACATCTTCTTCCTTGACCTGGTCGAGGCCCGCGGCGGCCTCGCCGGGACGCCGCTGCACACCCTCGTGGCGCAGCGCCGCGAAGCCTATGACCGCGAACTGGGCCGCCGGCACATCCCGCGGGTGCTGCTCTCGGACGGAACCGAGCCGGAGGCCGTCCGCCCTCGTCCCGCCGGGGCGGACACGGGAACCGCGGGGGTGCTGACCGGCAGCCCCGCCTCGGCCGGCACCGCCACCGGCCCGGCCCGCGTCATCCTCGACCCCCAAGGCGCGCGGCTGGAACCCGGCGAAATCCTGGTGGCACCCTCCACCGACCCGGGCTGGACCCCGCTGTTCCTGACAGCCGGCGGACTGGTGATGGAAATGGGCGGCTCCAACTCGCACGGCGCCGTCGTCGCGCGGGAATACGGGATCCCCGCGGTAGTGGGCGTCCCGGACGCCACCACCCTGATCGTCACCGGGCAGGCCATCACGGTCGACGGCGCCGCGGGCACCGTGGTGCCGGCGGCCCCGCCCGAAGACGCCCGGACCGCGCCGGAGGAGCGCCGCAGAAATCTGCCCGGGCACGGTGATGCCGTGCCCTTCCGGGCGTAATGTTGAAAGATGAGCTGCAATATCGGAGCGCGGTCGCGATGACCCGCACTTGGCTGCGCTGGTTGCCGGCCATCACCGTTCCCGCCGTGATCGCCGCCGGGGTTCTGGCGGGGTCACTGCCGGCCAGCGCCGGGGATCCATTGCCCGCGAAATCGCCGGAGCAAGTGCTGCAGCTGATCGCCCAGCACCGCGAAGTGTCCTTTTCCGGGACGCTGGAACAAACCTCCAAGTTGGGCCTGCCGGAACTCCCGCAGGCCGGTCCGGGAGCGTCTTCCGGGGAGACCGGCTGGCTGGAGCTGTTGACGGGACCGCACACCGCACGGGTCTACCGCGACGGGACGGACAACGCCCGCGTCCAGGTCATGGATCGGCTCGCCGAGCGTGACGTGATCCGGCACGGCAACGACCTCTGGCTCTACAACTCAAAGGACAATACCGCGGCCCACGCCGTGCTTCCTGCCGGAACCGGAAGCCATCAGCCGTCCGGACAGGAAGCCGTGCCCGCCCCCGATACGCTGGCCGAAGAACTGCTGGCCAAGCTCGACCCGAGCACCGACGTGACCGTCGGCGCGGAGGTCCAGGTGGCCGGACGCGCCGCGTACCAGCTGATGCTCACACCGAAGTCCTCTTCCACGCTGGTGGCTTCGGTGGCGATTTCGGTGGATGGCCAGAGCGGAATGCCACTTGGCGTCGAATTGAAGGCCCGCGGGCAGTCCGATCCGGCGTTCCGTGTCGCGTTCACCAAGCTCTCGCTCGAGCCCCCGGACGCCGCGGTCTTCCAGTTCAGCCCGCCGCCCGGCGCCACGGTCAAGGAACTCCCGGCCACGGACCACAAGTCGTCCGGCACCAAGGACCGGCCGGCAGCCAAGGACAGCCGGCACAACGTCAGCGGGACCGGTTGGGAATCCGTCGTCGAGCTCCCGGCCGGTGCGTGGGCGAAGGGACCGGCGCAGCAGCCGGGCGGCCAGTCCGGCGGGACCGGCAACGCGGCGTCGCTGCTGGCCCAGGCGACCGTCCCGGTGTCCGGCGGCAGGCTGCTTTCCACCGCCCTGATAAACGTGCTGATCCTCGACGACGGCCGTGTCTTCGCCGGCTCCGTCCCGTTGGATCGGCTCCAGGCCGCGGCCGCTGCCCGGTGACAGCCGTTGCGCCCACCGCCGAGCTGAGCATCGAGACCCGGGGCCTGAGCAAACGCTTCGGCCGGCAACTGGCGGTCGACGGCGTCGACCTGGCGGTGCCGCAGGGCTCCGTCTTTGGATTCCTGGGCCCCAACGGCTCGGGCAAGACCACCACCATCCGGATCATGCTGGGTCTCGCCGCGGCGTCGAGCGGCTCGGTGCGCGTTCTGGGTGAGGAGATGCCGCGGCAGCTGCGGACCGTGTTGCCGCGGGTGGGCGCCCTGGTTGAAGGACCGGCCTTCTATCCGTTTCTTTCCGGGGCCGCGAACCTCGCGCGCTTCGATGCCGCGGATCCGCAAGCTCCGCCCGGCACCCGGCGTGCACGGGTGCGGACGGCGCTCGAACGGGTGGGCCTGGCGCACGCCGCGGACAAGAAGGTTCGGGCCTATTCGCTGGGCATGAAGCAGCGGCTGGGCATCGCCAACGCCCTGCTCGCGCCGCGGGAGCTGCTGGTGCTGGACGAACCGACCAACGGCCTGGACCCGCAGGGCACCCGCGAGGTCCGCCATCTGGTGCGGTCCCTCGCCGCGGACGGCGCCACAGTGTTTGTTTCCAGCCACCTGCTCGCCGAGGTCGAACAGATCTGTACGCACGCGGCGATCATGAGCGCCGGGCGGCTCGTGGCGCAGGGCGCGTTGGCGGAACTCCGGCAGGCCGGCCACGCCCGGATCCGCCTGCTGACCCCGGACCCCGGCGCCGCTGCCCGGGTCCTGGCCGGTTTCGGGCTGACGGTCGACGGCGGTGCTGCCGCCGGCGGCCAGACCGCCGCCGCCCCCGATCTCCGCGCAGACGGCCTCCACGCAGGCGATGTGCGTGGAGACGGCACGGGTGGCGGTGCGGTGCTGTACGCGCCGCTGCCCGACGGCGCCGGAACCGGAACCCTCACGCCGGAAGCCGTGGTGACGGCGCTGGTCGCGGCCGGCGTCCGGGTCCGCGGCTTTGCCCTCGAGCAGGGCAGCCTCGAGGACCGCTTTGTCGAGCTGACCGGGGAGGGCTTTGAGGTTGCAAGGTAAGCCGAGCGCGCGCAGGGGCCTGGAGGCCGGCCCGGACAGAGTCCGGGCACCGGGATTGCTGCTGCTCGGCTCCGAGCTCGCCGTGCTGTTCCGCCGCCGCCGGACCTGGGCCATGTTGCTGGCCCTGGCCGCCATCCCGGTGCTGATCGCCCTGGCTGTGAGACTCTCCTCCGCGGTGCCCCCCGGCCGCGGACCGGCGTTCCTGGACCGGATCAGCCAGAACGGGTTGTTCGTCGGCGTCACCGCCATGCTGGTGGCCATTCCGCTGTTCCTGCCCCTTACCGTCGGGGTGGTCGCGGGCGACACCCTGGCCGGCGAGGCCGGGCTCGGGACCCTTCGGTATCTGTTGGCGGCGCCGGCCGGACGGGGCCGGCTGCTGTTGGTCAAGTACGGGGGCGCAGTCGTCTTCGCTGCGGCGGCCCCGCTCACGGTGGCCCTCGTCGGCGCCGGAATCGGGGCGGCGCTGTTCCCGGTCGGGCCCGTGACCCTGCTCTCGGGCGACACGATCGGTCCGGCCGACGCCCTGGGGCGGCTGCTGCTGATTGCCGCCTACCTGGCCGTGTCCCTGGTGGGGCTCTCCGCCATCGGACTGTTCATGTCCAGCCTCACGGACGTGCCGGTGGGCGCGATGGCCGCCACCGTCGTGTTCGCCGTCGCCGCCCAGATCGCGGATGCGCTGCCGCAACTGGAATGGCTGCACCCCTGGCTCTTCAGCCACCGCTGGCTCGACTTCGCCGATCTCCTGCGCCAGCCGATCGCCTGGGACTCGTTCGCCGCCAACGCGCTCCTGCAGGCCGGGTACGTGGCCGTCTTCGGAGCCCTGGCCTACGCCAGGTTCGCCACGAAGGACGTGCTCTCCTAGGTTGCCGGGATCGGTGCCGGGACTTCAGTACCGGGCGGCGTAGGGGTACAGCTGCATCCCGGACATGGACGCAAGGTCCGTCACGGTAATCCCGCTTGACGGGTTCAGGGCCTGGACCACTCGGCCGCCGCCCAGGTAAATGGCCACGTGGTAGAACCCTGGCGCCGAGCCCCACACCATCAGGTCCCCGGGCTGGGCCGCGGCCAGGGGCACCCGAATCGGTGCCTGCGCAAATTGCTGGGCCGCCGTGCGGGGCAGGCTCTTGCCGGCCGCGGCGAACGCGGCCTGGACCAGGCCCGAGCAGTCAAAGCCGTAGGCGCCGGTTCCGCCGTAGTCGTAGAAGTAGGGCGCGCCCACCTTGCCGAGTGCGACGGAGATGGCCGTCTGGTTGGAACCGCCGGGCGCAGGTGCGGGGGCGGGCGGGGGTACCGGAGCGGGAGCCGGGGCCGGCGGTGCGGGCGCTGGTTCAACCGGCGCCGGTTTGGCGGGGGCGGGCGGGACCGGGCCGGAGACCGGGGGTGCCACCGGAACGCCCGGAGCGGGCACCACGCCTGCCGGCGGTGCCGGTGCCGGTGCTGGTGCCTGTGCCGGTTGCCCGCCGCCCGCCGGCAGCCCGGCCACCGGCTGCGGGCCGTTTCCCGGCGCTGCCGTGAGGGCCGCGAGCCGTGCCTGCTGGCGCTGCTGGTCCAGGGCATCAACCCGCGCCGACTCCAGCGCCACGGTAGTGTTCCGCAG
>NZ_JBFRFD010000103.1:0-8596 GCF_052114645.1 Arthrobacter sp. 2YAF22_2 | reverse complement strand
CCCTGGACCAGCGACGTGGCACAGTTACCCACGCCGACGATTGCAACACGAATCGGATTTGCAGACACGAAACTCCCTTTGAGAACAAACTTCAGCGCCCGGCCCGGACGCACTCTAAATGTACGACGACGGCAAACGGGCACAACGCCATGCGGCGCCCTTGCATTCTAGTCAACGGCGCCGGGACCTAAGTTGTTCCCGGCCGCGGCACCGAATCTGTTACGTTCGGCGCCGGGACGGCGGACCGCCCCGGCGCCGGCTCATTTCTGGGCCCAGAGATTGATGCCGGACTCGACGGCGAACTCGTCGATCGCCTCCAGCTCACCGGCCGTGAACTCCAGATTGTTGACCGCGGCCAGAGTGTCCTCGAGTTGCCGGACGCTGGAGGCACCGACCAGCGCGGAGGTCACGGAACTGCCCGTGACCTGCTCGCGGAGGATCCAGGCGATGGCCATTTGCGCGAGGGTCTGGCCCCGGCCCTCGGCGATCCGGTTGAGCCCACGGACGCGGTCCAGCTTTGCGTCGTCGATCATGCCCTGGTCCAGGGACTTGTGCTGCGCGGCGCGGGAATCCTCCGGCACGCCGTCGAGGTAACGGTCGGTGAGCATGCCCTGCGCCAGCGGCGAGAAGGCGATGGACCCGGCGCCCACCTGCTCCAGCGCCTCGTAAAGGTTCGGACTTCCGTCCTCGGTCCAGCGGTTCAACATCGAATAGCTGGGCTGGTGGATCAACAACGGGGTGCCCAGGTCCTGAAGGATCCGCGCCGCCTCGATGGTCTGCTCCGGGGTGTAGGACGAAATCCYGGCGTAGAGCGCTTTGCCGGAGCGCACGGCCTGGTCCAGCGCTCCCATGGTCTCCTCCAGCGGCGTCTCCGGATCCGGACGGTGGCTGTAGAAGATGTCCACGTAGTCCAGGCCCATGCGAGCCAGCGACTGGTCCAGGCTGGCCAGCAGGTACTTGCGGGAGCCCCCGTTGCCGTAGGGCCCGGGCCACATGTCGTAGCCTGCCTTGCTGGAGATGATGAGTTCGTCGCGGTACGGGGCGAAGTCGTCCTTGARGTGCCGGCCGAAGTTGGTCTCCGCGCTGCCGTAGGGCGGCCCGTAGTTGTTGGCGAGGTCGAAGTGGGTGACGCCCAGGTCGAAGGCGCGGCGCAGGATGGCGCGCTGCACCTCGAAGGGCTTGTCGTCGCCGAAGTTGTGCCACAGGCCCAGCGATATGGCCGGCAGCTTCAGGCCGCTGCGGCCCACGCGGCGGTAGGGCATGGCGTCATAGCGGTTTTCTGCCGCAAGGTATGTCATGGGTCTATCCTGCCTCAGTCGGGAGCATTCTTTGGTGGTCAGTTTCGCCGCTAGGGCGCGACGACGGCGGCGCTGTGGCCGGGCAGCTCGAGCCCGTCCGTACCCAGCCCGGCGTCGGCCTCCGTGGCGAGCAGCAGCGAACCGCCGCCGACGGCAACCCGCCGCGGTTCGGCGGAGAAGTTCATTGCCACCTCCACGCTGCCGCGCCGCAGCAGCAGCCAGCCCTCGTCTTCGCTGAAGTCGACGGCTGTGTCCGCAAAGCCGAGTCCGGCGAGTTCCGGCCTCTCACGGCGCAGCGCGATCAGCTGGCGGTACAGCTCCAGCAGCCGCGCGTGCTCGCCCGTTGCAGCCTCGGACCAGTCCAGCTTGGAGCGGGTGAACGTGGCCGGGTCCTGCGGGTCGGGCACGACGGCGGGATCCCAGCCCATCCGTTCGAATTCCTTGATCCGGCCCTCCGCGGTGGCCTTGCCGAGCTCGGGTTCCGGGTGCGAGGTGAAGAACTGCCAGGGCGTGGTGGCGCCGTACTCTTCGCCCATGAACAGCATCGGCGTGAAAGGGGCGGTCAGGGTCGCGACGGCGGCGAGCGCCAGCTGCCCGTAGCCGAGGGTCTGGGAGAGCCTGTCGCCGGTGGCCCGGTTGCCGATCTGGTCATGGTTCTGGTTGCAGACCACCAGGGCGGCCGGGTGGACCAGGGAGGTGTTGATGGGCCGGCCGTGGTGCCGGCCCCGGAAGCTGGAGTAGCTCCCGTCGTGGAAGAAACCCTTCTCGAGGACCTTGGCGAATGCCGCGAGTGAATCGAAGTCGGCGTAGTAGCCGGTGGTTTCCCCGCTGACGTTGACGTGGACGGCGTGGTGGAAGTCGTCACTCCACTGCCCGGCAAGGCCGTCGCCGTTCGCGTCGCGCGGGTAGAGCAGGCGCGGGTTGTTCAGGTCCGACTCGGCGATCATCGTCGCGGGTCGCCCGGTTTCGGCGGCGACAGTATCGGCCAGGGTCCCGAACTCCTCCAGCAGGTCGACGGCGCGCTCGTCCTTGAAGGCGTGCACCGCGTCGAGCCGGAGGCCGTCCACGTGATACTCCCGCAGCCACATGGCCGCGTTGTCCAGGATGTAGCCGCGGACCACGTCGGAACCGGGCCCGTCCAGGTTGACCGAGTCACCCCAGGTGTTGCCCTCGCCGGACTTGAGGTAAGGCCCGTACCGGGGCAGGTAGTTGCCGCTGGGGCCGAGGTGGTTGTAGACGACGTCCTGGATGACGCCCAACCCGGCGTGGTGCGCGGCGTCAACGAAGCGCAGGTACGCGGCGGGGCCGCCGYAGCCCTCGTGCACGGTGTACCAGAGGACGCCGTCGTAGCCCCAGTTGTGGGTGCCGTTGAACCCGTTGACCGGCAGCAGTTCCACGAAGTCGACGCCGAGCTCGGCGAGGTAGCCGAGCTTTCCGATCGCCGCATCCAGCGTGCCCTCGGGCGTGAAGGTACCCAGATGCAGCTCGTAGATCACCGCCCCCCGCAGTTCGCGGCCCGCCCAGCCGCCGTCCGTCCACGCATGGCTGCCGGGGTCGAAGGTCCGTGAGAGCGCGTGCACCCCCTCGGGCTGGCGGCGCGACCGCGGGTCCGGCAGCGGCGTGGAGTCGCCGTCCAGCAGGTAGCCGTAGTCGACCTCGCCGGAGGCCGGGGCCTCCGGCGCGGCCCACCAGCCGGCGCGGCCGTCCGCAGCGGCCCGGCGCATCGGGTAACGCTGTCCGCCGGCGAGCAGGGTGACCTGCTGCGCATCCGGCGCCCAGAGGTCGAAGCGTTCGGTTCCATGTGCAGGCAGAGTCATTGCCGTTCCCCCTCTATCGGTTCGTCAGTTCGGGCGTGTCAGGCGGCCGGGATCAGGAGGGCCACCGGATAGTCGCGGAGGACCTCCGCGACCTTCGCCGTGCCGGGGCCGAAGGACCTGCCGCTGAGCTGGTCGGTCATGGCGGCGGCGAGTTCGATGGCGGTGTCCTGCCAGCCGCCGCGCTGTTCGAGGCCGCGCGGCAGCCTCGTGGCCAGGGTAATGGCGCCGGGGGCGCCGGCGCCGCGGTCAAAGGCGACCAGGTGCCCGGCCGAGGCTCCGGTCACCGGCACCGGCGTGTAGCCCGTGAACCGTTCCGGTGCGTCCCGCCGCAGGCGCAGGGCCCGGGAGGTCACCAGCAGCTTCGCGGCGTCCTCCCGGTACGACGCCGGCAACTCGCCGGCGTCGAGCGCGGCCAGGGCGGCGCGCCGGGGTCCGAAGTCGAACGGCCTGCGGTTGTCCGGGTCGGTCAGGGAGCGGTCCCAGAACTCGGTGCCCTGGTATACGTCCGGCACGCCGGGCATGGTGAGTTGCACGAGTTTGGCGGACAGCGCGTTGGCGGAGCCGTAGGGATCCAGCAGTGCCACCAGCGAGTCGAGTTCGGCGCGCACCTCGTCGTTGTCGAAGGCGGCGTCGACGGCGGCTGTCAGCGTCGCTTCGAAGTCCGCGTCCGGGTCCAGCCAGTCGGTGGAATTGCCGGCCTCGCGGGCAGCCTTCTGGGCGTAGGACTGGAGCCGCTCCCGGTCCGCGGGCCAGACCCCGGCCACGGCCTGCCAGAGCAGGTTGGCCAGCGGTCCGTCCGGCAGTGGCGCCAGTTCCTGCAGCCGCCGCAGGGACGCCGTCCATTCGGGTGCCAGCTCCGCCAGCACCGAGATCCGTGCCCGGGTGTCCTCGCTGCGCTTGGTGTCGTGGGTGCTGAGCGTGGTCATGGACAGCGGCAGGCGGGCCTGCCGGCGGGCCATCCGGGCATGGAACTCGCCGACGGGCAGCGCGAACTCGGTGGGGTCCGCGCCGACTTCAGTGAGGGTTCCCAGCCGGGTGTAGCGGAAGAACGCGGTGTCCTCGACGCCCTTGGCCATCACCATGCCGGAGGTTTGCTGGAAGCGGCGGCCCAGTTCGGCGTCGGCACCGGGGCCGGCGTGCAGCAGCAGGGGCAGCATTGCCCGCACGGCGGGAGCCAGGTCGGGGCGACGGCGGACGGCGAGATCGCAGGCTTCACGCAGCACGCCCTCTCCGTCGGGCAGGTAGCTGCGGTAGACCGGGAACGCCGCGGTAATTTCGGACAGCGCATCGACGGCGACGTCCGGGCCAAGCCCGGCACCGGCCGGGACCAGGCGGGCCAGCCGCCGCATTTCCGAATGCAGGATCCCGTCCGTGATCCGGCGCTTGGTGCCGCGGATCATCTCCTGGTAGCCCGCGGGCTTCCCGCCGCGTAGCGAGGCATCAAGCGCGTCGAGGTCGGCTTGGCCGGCGGGGTCAACGAAGACCCGGTCCACGTCCGCGAGGGCGTCGTAGCCGGTGGTCCCTTCGCACTCAAAGCCGGCCGGAAGCTCCTCCCCCGGCTCAAGGATTTTCTCGATCAGCAGGTACGCCCCGCCGGTCACTTCGCGCAGCCGCTGAAGGTAGCCTGCCGGATCCGCGAGGCCGTCCGGGTGATCGATGCGGAGCCCGTCCACCAAGTCCTCGCGGAACCAACGAACAACTTCTTCGTGGGCCTCGTCGAAGACTTCCGGGATCTCCACTTTGATCCCGGCGAGGGTGTTGACCGCGAAGAACCGGCGGTAGTTCAGGTCCGTGTCGGCTCGGCGCCAGCCCACCAGTTCGTAGTGCTGCCGGTCGTGGACCTCGCGCGGGTCGTCACCTGCCGTGTAAGTGCCGTCCGCCAGCGGGAACCGGTGGTCGTAGTACCGCAGCTCGCCGTCGCGGATCTCGAGGGCGTCGACGTCGGAGTCCTCGCCCAACACGGGGATCCGGATCCGGCCGCCGCCGAAGTCCCAGTCGACGTCGAACGCCTGGGCGTACCGCGACTCGCGGCCTTCCTTGAGCAGCGACCACCACCAGGGGTTCTGGGCCGGGGTGGCGACGCCGACATGGTTGGGCACGATGTCCACGAGGACGCCCATGCCGGCGGCCCGCGCGGCCCGGGACACCGCCTCAAGCCCTTCCGGGCCGCCGCGGTCCGGGTCGATCGCGGCCGGGTCGGTGACGTCGTAACCGTGGTCCGAGCCCTGCTCCGCCGTCAGGATCGGCGACAGGTAGACCCAGTCGACGCCCAGGGACTTCAGGTAGGGCACGGTTGCGGCGGCATCCTGCAGGGTGAAGCCCGGCCGGATCTGCAGCCGGTAGGTCGAGGCGGGGGTCCTCATGCTTGCGTCGCCCTTGCCTCGCTCGCGTCCGCTGCCTTGGTCTGGGCCTCCACCATCTCCTCCTGGGCTTCCTCTTGCTCGGCCATGGAGGCCAGGGACGCCGCTGCGGAGTAGTCAACCTCGGCCTCGGGGCCGGAGTAGGCCCGCAGCACCACCATGGACTTGGCGTGCAGCGCCAGGGTGGCCCCGGCCTTGAGCGGTTCGTAGGCGTCGGCCTGCGCCGCGGTGTCAAAGAGCACCTCCCAGTACTGGGAATACTCGTCGGAAGGCAGGCAGAAGTCCACGGCGTCATCGTGGGCATTGAAGGCCATGATGAAGCTGTCATCGGTGATCCGACGGCCGCGGGAATTCTGCTCCTGGATRCCGTCGCCGTTGTAGAAGACGCCGATGGTCCTGCCGAAGCCGCTCCCCCAGTCCTCCGGCAGCATTTCGGTGCCGTCCGTCTTGAGCCAGACGATGTCCGGCAGCTTCTCGCCCTCACCGCGGACGACCGGCCGGCCGTCGAAGAAGCGGCTGCGGCGGAACGTCGGGTGGTCGTGGCGGATTTTATTGACGAAGGCGGTGAACTCCACGAGCGGCTGGTCCATGGCTTCCCAGTGCACCCAGCTCAGCTCGGAGTCCTGGCAGTAGGTGTTGTTGTTGCCCTGCTGCGTGCGCCCGAGCTCGTCGCCGTGGAGCAGCATTGGCACCCCCTGCGAGAGCAGCAGGGTGGCGATGAAGTTCCGCTGCTGGCGCGCACGGAGGGACAGCACGGTGTCGTTGTCCGTGTCGCCTTCTTCGCCGCAGTTCCAGGAGCGGTTGTGCGATTCGCCGTCGTTGTTGCCTTCGCCGTTGGCCTCGTTGTGCTTCTCGTTGTAGGACACCAGGTCCCGCATCGTGAACCCGTCGTGGGCGGTGACGAAGTTGATCGACGCCACGGGGCGGCGGGCCGAGCTCTCGTACAGGTCGGCCGAGCCGGTGAGCCGGGAGGCGAATTCGCCCAGCGTCGACGGTTCGCCGCGCCAGAAGTCGCGGACGGTGTCGCGGTACTTGCCGTTCCACTCCGTCCATTGCGGCGGGAAGTTGCCCACCTGGTAGCCGCCGGGGCCGACGTCCCACGGCTCGGCGATCAGCTTGACCTGGGAAACGATCGGGTCCTGCTGGATCAGTTCGAAGAAGGTGGACAGCTTGTCGACGTCGTAGAACTCACGGGCCAGCGTGGAGGCGAGGTCGAAGCGGAAGCCGTCCACGTGCATCTCGGTGACCCAGTACCGCAGGGAGTCCATCAGCAGCTGCAGCGAGTGCGGGTGCCGCACGTTGAGCGAGTTGCCGGTGCCGGTGTAGTCCATGTAGTGCTTCAGGTCGCCGTCGACCAGGCGGTAGTACGCCTGGTTGTCGATGCCCTTGAAGGAGAGCGTGGGGCCGAGGTGGTTGCCTTCCGCGGTGTGGTTGTACACGACGTCGAGGATGACTTCGATGCCGGCCCGGTGCAGCTCGCGGACCATCGCCTTGAATTCCTGGACCTGGTGTCCCACGTCGCCGGAGGAGCTGTAGCTGTTCTGCGGGGCGAAGAAGCCGATGGTGTTGTAGCCCCAGTAGTTGTTGAGGCCCTTYTCCACGAGCGTTCCGTCGTTGACGAACTGGTGGACGGGCATGAGCTCGATGGCCGTGACGCCGAGCTTCTTCATGTGCTCGATGACTGCCGGGTGGGCGACGCCGGCGTAGGTGCCGCGCTGGTCTTCCGGAATATCCGGGTGCAGCTCCGTCAGGCCCTTGACGTGGGCCTCGTAGATGACCGAGTGGTGGTAGGGGATCCGCAGTTGGCGGTCGCCGTCCCACTCAAAGAACGGGTTGATGACCACGCCGTGCATCGTGTGCGGCGCCGAGTCGGCGTCGTTGCGGGAGTCGGGGTCACCGAATTCGTAGGTGAAGAGCGCCGGGTCCCAGTCGATCTGGCCCTGGACAGCCTTGGCGTACGGGTCCAGCAGCAGCTTGTTCGGGTTGAAGCGGTTGCCGCTCGCCGGATCGTACGGGCCGTGGACCCGGTAGCCGTATTTCTGGCCGGGCTGGATCTGCGGCAGGTAGCAGTGCCAGACGTAGCCGTCCACCTCGGTCAGCTCGATCCGGGTCTCGGTCAGGTCATCAGCCAGCAGGCAGAGTTCGACCCGTTCCGCCTGTTCGCTGAACAGGGCGAAATTGGTGCCGGTGCCATCAAAGGTGGCTCCCAGCGGGTAAGCCGTTCCGGGCCAGACTTCCATGTGTACTCCTCGTGCGTGGCGAACTATCTCTAGACAGACTACTTGTAAGTAGGGTTACTAATTGACTCGGCCTTGGTGCGTACGCGTTTGTTACTGCTGCGCCATGACCTCCGGCAGCGCTTCCGCAATGTCCGATGCCGTTAGCGGACCGCCGCTTGATGCCAGGATTCCGGCGCGGCCGTGCAGGCTCGCGGCCATCGCCGCGATGGCCGCCCACCGGTCCTTCCCGGCGATGCCGCGGGCGCTGAAGGAGACGGTGTCTTCAGCGAGCTGGGCCAGCAATGATCCCAGCAGCCCGGCCAGTACGTCGCCGCTGCCGGCTGTGGCCATCCAGGGGCTGGCCTCGGCCTGGCTGAAGACGGCGCCCGCTGGGGCGGCCACCAGAGTGGTGGCGCCCTTGAGCAGCACGGTCGCGCCGGTGAGCCCGGCGCCCCGCCGGGCGGCTGCCAGCGTCGCGTCCTCGACGCCGGAGCGTTCCGGGGCGTCGCCGTATCGGCCCAGGAGCGCGGCCAGCTCGCCGGCGTGCGGGGTAAGCACGGTTCGGGGCGAAAGTTTACGGGGCAGCGCGGGGAGGGCGCCGGCGTCGGCCACGGTGGGGAGCCCGGCCGCCGCGGCCTCGCGGACGCGGTCCAGTTGCTCGTGTGCGCCGTCGTCCAGCCCGGGGCCGAGCAGCCAGGCCTGGACGTGCGCGTCCGCGATGCTGGTGCCGCAGACCACCTCGGGGCAGGAGTGCCGCACCAGGTCGGCCACCTCGGGCGGCCCGACGTAGCGGACCATGCCGRCCCCGGAAGCCAGGGCGCCCCGGCAGGCGAGCACGGCGGCGCCCGGGTAGCGCGTTGATCCGGCCACGACGCCGAGCACGCCGCGGGAGTATTTGTGCG
>NZ_JBFRFD010000102.1:0-8610 GCF_052114645.1 Arthrobacter sp. 2YAF22_2 | reverse complement strand
GACATTGGCTCCTTCCGAGGCGGACCGGTGAGGGCGACGGCTAGATGACCGGACGGGTGGTGACGGGCTCCGCCGGTTTGCTGAACAGCTGCTTGGTTTTCGGATCCAGGAAGATCAGGTACAGCGCGAAGAGCAGGGCGATCAGGGCAGCAGCGTTGCGGGCCAGCGCCAGTGCCAGGCCAAGGTCTCCGGTCTGCAGGTAGGGAAACACTTCCAGCTGGTCCGAGATGGCGTAGACCATGAAGAAGGACACCATGAAATACACCGCCTTCACTTGCCAGTCATCCCGGATGCCGGTGACCGCGAACAAAGGGATGAGCCAGACAACGTACCAGGACTGGATCATCGGTGCCAGGAACACGACGGCGGCGAAGGCAAGCGTGAGGCGACGCATCAGGCGGTCGTAGTCTCCGCGGAAGATCTGCCAGGCGACGATGCCCAGCGCGAGCAGCTTCCCGGCGTCGTACACCCACTTGGCCATCCCCCAGCCGTCGAGGTTGAAGGCGTTCAAGATGGAGGCGACGATGAGTCCGAGCAAACCGACCGGCGCGTACCAGATCCAGATGCTGCCCGGCGCGGACAGGCCATTGATCCAGCCGAACCCGAACCCGTTGACCAGGCTCATCGCGTAGAGCAGGGCGAAGCTGATGCCCCCAGTGAGCGCCCAGAAGATGAACTTGCGCGACCAGCCGGCGTTCTTGCCCGCCCACAGCAGGCCGATAAACGGCAGGAACACGATGGTGATGGGTTTGACCGAGATGGACAGCGTGACCAGGACCAGGCCCAGCAGCACCCGCTTGGTCGCGCAGTAGTACAACCCGGCGAGGGCCAGGCCGATCATCAGGGCGTCGTTGTGCACGCTGGCGAYGAAGTTCGTGAGGAACAGCGGATTGGCGGCAGTCAGCCACAGGGCCCGGTGCGGGTTGACACCGTGCAGGTCAGCCAGTTTCGGTACGTAGATGATGCAGAGCACAATGCCGACCAGGGCGGCGAGCCGGAACAGCATGATGCTGGCTTCGGGTTGGACGTTCGTGGACCAGACGACGAACTGCTCGATCCACAGGAAGAGCTGCCCGTACGGCACCGGCGCCTCGGTCCACATCTTGTCGGCGCCCAACTGGAAGTAGTTTGATAGCGCCGAGATGCCGTTTTCGTATGGGTTGAAGCCCTCCACCATCAGGCGGCCCTGGCCGATGTAGGCGTACACGTCGCGGCTGAACAACGGAACGGAAAACATCATCGGCAGCCCCCACGCGACCACCGCCTGCAGCGTTGCCTTGCGGGCGCCGGCACCCCAGCTCCGCACCCGCTGACCCAGCCGAAGCCAGGCACGGACCAGCAGCATACCGCCGACGGCCAGGAGCACAATGCTCAGCCCGGTGCCCACGGCCTCGGTCCGCATCCAGATGAACAAGGGCACCCGCCGCAATTCGGAGACCGGGGCCAGCCAGCCGACGCCGAGCGAACCGACGGCCATGAACATCGAGCCAAGGAATCCCGACAGGATCGGCGACCGGGCGTTGTCCACATCAGCGGCCGCCGCCGCTGGGGAGGTGCGGGACCTGCCGGCGGCCGATTCCGCCACCGCAGGTACAGGCGCCGTCATCTCAGGATCGTCCAATCTGTTGTCGGGCTAGTTGTGGCCGGCCGCTTTGGCCCGCTGGTTCTGGGCCACCTTCCGGCCGGCAGTGCAGTCACGGGGCACGCGGCCACGCCGGAAAATTCCGAGGGCCGCGTATCCGAAATCGTAGCACCGGAGCGCTCAGCGGCGCCGGAACTGTAGGCTGGGCGGGTGCCTATATCTAATGAACGCATCGTGTGGATCGACTGCGAAATGACCGGACTGGACACCACGAACGACGCCCTAATCGAAGTGGCGGCCTTGGTAACGGACTCGGAACTGAACATCCTCGGCGACGGCGTGGACGTCGTGATCAAACCGGACGACGCTGCGCTGGCCCAAATGAACGACTTTGTGCGCGACATGCATACCCGCTCCGGGCTGCTCGATGAACTCCCGCGCGGCAAGACCATGGCCGAAGCCCAGTCGGTGGTGCTCGAGTACATCAAGAAGTGGGTGCCGGACCCGAAGAAAGCCCCGCTGGGCGGCAACTCGGTGGGCACCGACCGGGTGTTCCTGGTCCGCGACATGCCGGAACTGGTCGAGCACCTGCACTACCGGGTGATCGATGTGAGCACCATCAAGGAGCTCTCCCGGCGCTGGTACGCCCGGGCGTACTTCCAGTCCCCGGCCAAGCTCGGCGGCCACCGCGCCCTGGGCGACATCCAGGACTCCATCGACGAACTCCGTTACTACCGGGAGGCAGTCTTCGTGCCCGCGCCCGGTCCCGACAGCGCCACCGCGCAGAGGATCGCGAAGTCGATCATGGCACCGGCACCCGAAGCGACGGCAGCGCAGGCTCCGGCACCGGCGGAGTAATCTCCACCACGTTTGGAGAAATTTCCGACCAAATACGGAAAATTGGCAAAACCATCCCCGAACAGCAGGTAAGCTATTGGTCGTTGCCTTTTCAGCCCGCCGGTTCGCCGGAGGGAGTGAGACGGCACATGGTGGGCGTAGCTCAGTTGGCAGAGCGCCTGGTTGTGGTCCAGGAGGTCGCGGGTTCAACCCCCGTCGCTCACCCTCACCAAGGACGGCAGAGTTGTCCGACCTTGCCTAAGGCCGCACCGGATATCCGGTGCGGCCTTTGGTGTCTGTACGGCGGTGTCTATACGGCGTTATCTGTCCACTGTTGTCCGTGAGGAAGGAACCGCGATGAAGCGCCAGCTCTTTGAAGAAGACCACGAGATGTTCCGTGAGATGGCCGCGGAGTTCGACGCGCGTGCGGTTGCCCCGCACTACGGGCAATGGGACCAGGACCACATCATGTCCCGCGAACTCTGGACGGCGGCCGGCGAGCAGGGCCTGCTGGGCCTCGCCGTCCCCGAGGAGTTCGGCGGCATGGGCGTGGACGACTACCGTTACCGCGCCGTGCTGGACGAGGAATTCGCCCGACGCGACCACCTGGCTGTCGGCCTGGCCTTCCACCTGCACGATGACATGGTCCTCCCCCACCTGTTGGCCTACGGCTCCGACGAACTAAAGTCCCGGTGGCTGCCCGGCATGGTCTCCGGCGAAACGGTCACCTCGATCGCCATGACCGAACCCGGCGCCGGTTCGGATCTGCGCGGCGTCCGCACCAAGGCCATTCGCGACGGCGACGACTGGCTGGTTACCGGCCAGAAAACCTTCATCGGCAATGGCATCTCCGGCGACGCGGCGCTGGTCCTGGCCCGTACCGACGGGAGCACCGGGAGGGGCGGCCGCGACTCCTTCTCGCTGTTCATGGTGCGGAAGGGCGAGGGCTACAACACGGGCAAGCAGCTGGACAAGATGGGGCTGAAGGCCTCCGACACGGCGGAACTGTTCTTCGACAACGTCCGGGTGCCGCACGCCGACCTGGTCGGGGAGGAAGGCAAGGGCCTGCAGTACGCCGCCGAGCAGCTCCCCCAGGGCCGGCTGGCCATCGCCGTCGCCAGTTCCGCCGTCGTCCGGGCCGTCTATGAGGCGACCGTGACGTACACGAAGGAGCGGAACGCCTTCGGCGAGCGGATCATCGATTTCCAGAACAGCCGGTTCGAACTCGCCGACATCCTCACCGAGGTGGAGGTCACGGAGGGTTACGTGGACCGGGCCATGCTGGCCTTCAACGCCGGCGAACTCGACGCCGCCTCGGCGGCGCGGGCCAAGTTGTGGGCCTCCGAGCGGGCCAAGTCCATCACCGACCGGTGCCTGCAGCTGCACGGCGGCTACGGTTACATCCTGGAATACCCGGTGGCCCAGGCTTACCTCGCCGCCCGGTTGCTCACCATTTTCGGCGGCACCAACGAAATCATGCGCGACGTCATCGGCCGCACCATCGCCGACTGACCACCCGGGCACGCACACGCAAAGCATCAAAGGAACCAGCCGCCATGACAGTCCTTCCCATCACGATCTGGGGCGAACCCGTGCTGCACCGCCGGGCCGCCGAAGTCGAAGTCTTCGACGACGAACTGCGCACCCTGATCGCGGACATGTTCGAGACCAACGACGCCGCCAACGGCGTGGGCCTCGCCGCACCCCAGGTCGGGGTGGGCCGGCGGTTGTTTGTGTACAAATTCGAAAACGACGACGGCGCGCCGTCGTCCGGTGTCGTCGTCAACCCGGTGCTCACCCTCTCCAAGGTCTCCGGTGCACTGCCGGATCCGGATGAGGAGGAGGAAGGCTGCCTGTCCTTCCCCGGCGGCCAGTACCCGCTCAAGCGCGCCGAATGGGCGCGGGTGCAAGGGTTCGACGGCGAGGGCAAGCCGATCGAGTTCGAGGCGACCGGCTGGTTCGCCCGGGTGATCCAGCACGAATACGACCACCTCGACGGCAAGCTGTACGTCAACCGGCTGATCGACCGCTACTCCCGCAAGGCGATGAAGCAGGCCAAGAAAAGCGGCTGGGGTGTGCCCGGACTAACGTGGATGCCCGGCGTGGACCCGGATCCCTTCGGCCACTAGCGCACCGGCGGGCTACTCTTCGCGCGGTTCCAGGAGGGCGGCCGCGTGATCCGGAACGTAGCGGAAGAGATCCCGCGGTGGACGGGTGTAGTTGACAGCCTTGGGCCTTTCCGGCAACGTCACCGGCTCCGTGCGGACTTCGGCGTAGTCGATGCTGGAAAGCAGATGGGCGATCATGTTGATCCGGGCCCGACGCTTGTCCTCGGCCTCGACCACAAACCATGGCGATTCGGCGGTGTCCGTCTGCATGAACATGTCGTCCTTCGCCCGCGAGTAGTCCTCCCACCGCAGGATCGCCTCCCGGTCCATCGGCGAAAGCTTCCACTGCCGCAGCGGGTCCTCCAGCCGGGACCTAAAGCGCCGTTCCTGCTCCGCGTGGCTGATCGAGAACCAGTATTTGAACAGCAGGATGCCGTCCTGGAGCAGCAGCCGCTCGAAGACCGGGCACTGGGCCATGAAGCGTTTGTGTTCCGCGGGCGTGCAGAATCCCATCACCTGCTCGACGCCGGCGCGGTTGTACCAGGAGCGGTCCATCAGGACGATCTCTCCCGCCGCCGGCAGATGCTCCACATAGCGCTGGAAATACCATTCGCCGCGCTGCCGTTCGGTCGGGGCGGGCAGCGCGACGATGCGGGCGACACGCGGGTTGAGGTACTCCGTAACCCGCTTGATGGCGCTGCCCTTGCCCGCGGCGTCGCGTCCCTCGAAAATCACCAGGACGCGCGCCCCGGTGCTGCGCACCCATTCCTGCAACGCGACCAGCTCGGCCTGCAGCCGCGCTAGTTCGGTCTCGTAAACATCGAGCGGTAACCGCCCGGCCCGCCGTGGCGCATCGCCTTTGGCCCGCTTAGCCCGCGTCTTCCCCCGTGCCGCGCCCTTCCCGGCGCCGCCTTTGCCATGTGCCACGGTTGGCCGGATGGTCAGGGCATCACTTTGTACAGGTCAACGACGGTTTCTTCCGGCGGGGAAGTAAAACCGCCGTCGATGCCCGCCTGCATCTTGGGCATCAGGACGCCGTCGCGGAATTTCTCCCAACTCTCCTTCGATTCATGGACTGCCATGATGGTCCAGCCGCCGGCCGAGGCGCCGCCGGCGTGAAAGACCTGGCCTTCCGGCAGGCGGCCTTCGCCGGGATGGACCGCGGCGATTGACGCCTCGTACTGCTCCTTGGTTCCCCCCGCGAAAAAGTGCACCACTCCGTACGCCATCTTGTCCTCCTTGGTTGGATTACCGTTCCGACAGCCACAGTCGTAGACCCGCCGGACCGGCATGTCAATGAGCTCGGATTTCGGACCCGTGCCGGGTCAGCGTGGCACCACGGTCCGCTGCTCCGGACAGGCGCCCAGGACACGCCTCATCGCGTCCCTTTCGGCCGGCGTCACCCACAGTCCGTAGGCTGCCTTGACCGAGATCTGCCGGGCGACGTAATGGCAGCGGAACGCCTTGTTGGGGGGCAGCCAGGTGGCGGCGTCGGAAGCGCTCTTGTCCTGGTTTGCCTGTCCGTCGACGGCGATCAGGTTCAACGGATCGTTCGCCAGATGCTGGCGCTGCACGGCCGTCAAGAACTGGGCGCCCTTCTGCCAGGCGTCCCCCAGTGCCACCACGTGGTCAATCTGGATCGCCTTGCTGGACTCCGCTCCGCGCTGGAACTCGATGGTCCGGCCGGTGTAGGGCTCCTGGAAGGACCCGGCCCCGACCCGGCAGCGGGACCCTTCGGTAAACCGGGCGTCGGGCAGGTCGCGGCGGAGGATGTCGTTCCGGGTGTCGCAGCCGTTGCCGTCGACATCGAGCCATGCCTGGCCGAAGGCGCTGCGGTCATAGCCGTTCGCGGCTGCACGGCCCTTGACCGGCAGGGTCTCCAGCACATCCGCCGCGAGCCCATCAGGCACCGGCCGCACCGGCGCGACGGCCTTCATCCAGCCCGCCGCGAGCACCGGAGCGTCACGGGGACCGGCGGTCGGCGGCTCTGCCACGGCAAACTGGCCCGCGGTGAAGAACCAGACAACGGTGGCGGCCAGCGCCAGCAGTCCGGCCGTCAGCAGGGCCCACGCCTGGCGGGACCGGCGCCGAGCGCGCCGGAAGTCGGTCCAGGTGGCGGTCACGGACGTTTCCGCGCAGGATGGGTCTGCAGCACCCTCACAGCCTAGGACGCAGCACCGACGCCGGACCGGATCTCCACAGTGTGCAGGACAGGTCCAGCGCCGGTGCACCAGTCCCAAGGGCTCCCGGGCCGGGAGCTCAGGGCTGCGCGGTCATTGTTCCTTGGTGACCCGGCGGAGGTCCTCCTCGGCGAGGGCCATCAGCCCTTCCAGTTGGCTGACCCGCGCGTCGTCGACCTCGCCGGCCTCGCGCTTGGCGCGGGCGTCGTCAAGGAGGCGCTTGGCTTCCTTGGCGTTCCGCCGTGCCACGTCGAGGGCATGTTCCAGGGTGGTTTCGTGCTCCACAGCCGAGTTCTGTTCCATGGCTCCATTGTGGTGCCCATTCCCGGCCGTTTCCAGAGGCCCGGCCGGGAACGTCCTCAAAATGCGGTTATCCGACCTCGACCGGGAGGCCTGCCGCCTCCAACGTTGCTGCGGCATCCTTGGCCGGGAACGACGGCGGGTTCACGCCGGCCATTTCTTCCATGACGCGGACTACCTGGCAGCTGTAGCCGAACTCGTTGTCGTACCAGACGTACAGCACGAGGTTCTTCTCGTTGGAGATCGTGGCCAGGCCGTCGACGATCCCGGCGCGGCGGGAGCCGACGAAGTCGGTGGAGACAACCTCGGGCGAATCGATGTAGTCGACCTGCTTCCGCAGCTCCGAGTGCAGCGACATCTCCCGCAGGTAGTCGTTGACTTCATCCCTGGTGGTGCCGTTTTCCAGGCTCAGGTTCAGGATGGCCAGGGACACGTCCGGGGTGGGCACCCGGATGGAGCTTCCGGTCAGTTTCCCAAGGAGCTCCGGCAGGGCCTTCGCTACTGCCTTTGCGGCACCGGTCTCCGTAATCACCATGTTCAGCGCGGCTGAGCGGCCGCGGCGGTCACCCTTGTGGAAGTTGTCGATCAGGTTCTGGTCGTTGGTGAAGGAGTGCACCGTTTCGACGTGGCCGTGCACGACGCCGTAGCGGTCGTTGATCGCCTTCAGCACCGGGGTGATGGCGTTGGTGGTGCACGACGCCGCGGAGACGATCTTGTCCGAATCGGTGATCGTTGCGTGGTTGATGCCGTGCACGATGTTTTTCAGCTCGCCCTTGCCCGGCGCGGTGAGGAGCACGCGGGAGACGCCCTTGCTCTGCAGGTGCTGGGAGAGGCCGTCGGCGTCGCGCCAGCGGCCGGTGTTATCGACCACCAGTGCGTCGTGGATGCCGTAGGCGGTGTAGTCGACAGTTGCCGGGTTGTCCGAGTAGATCACCTGGATCTGGACGCCGTTGGCGGTGATGGTGTCGTTCTCGAGGTCCACCTTGATGGTGCCTTCGAAGGAGCCGTGAACCGAGTCGCGGCGCAGCAGGCTGGCGCGCTTGGTCAGGTCGTTGTCGGAGCCGCGGCGCACCACGATCGCACGCAGACGCAGGCCGTGGCCACCGCCGGCCTTTTCGATCAGGAGGCGGGCCAGCAGCCGGCCGATGCGGCCAAAGCCATACAGGACGACGTCGGTGCTGGTGCGGTCGTCGCCGCCGCGCTTGCCGACAACTTCGGCGAGCTCTTCGCGCAGGAATGCGTCCAGGCTGACGCCGTCGCCTTCGGCACGGTACTTCTCGGTCAGGCGGGCGATGTCGATGGCCGCCGCGCCCAGGTCCAGTTTGGTGAGGGCATCCAGCAGGGGTGCGGTCTCTTCGAGCCGCAGCTCTTCCTTGCTCATCCGGCGGGCGAAGCGGTGCGCCTTCAGGATGTTCATCGTGGACTTGTTGATCAGGCTCCGGCCGTGGATGGAAGTCACCACGTTGTTTTCGCGGTACAGCCGGCCGATCACCGGGATCATGGCCTCGGCGAGGGCCTCCCGGCCCATCCACGTATCAAGACAAGAATCTGACGTCTGGCTCACAGAACTACCTTCCTAAAATCCACCGCACACGTCCTCGTG
>NZ_JBFRFD010000101.1:0-8665 GCF_052114645.1 Arthrobacter sp. 2YAF22_2 | reverse complement strand
GTACCAGCACAGTGAAGAACTTGTTGTTGTTGGTGACGCTCCGGTCCCGAGGGCACCGGATAGCGGCGCCGCCCCAAGTATTGGAGTCCGCGTACGTGAATACCCTATTGAATAGCACACCACTTGCTGCTGATTCGGCGCAATTCGCTCCGGCGATCCGACAGTCGGCTGCTACTCCAGAGGGGCTTGCTGGCGCAAGGTTGGATCCGGAAGTGATAACGGTGTCGCCTCCCACAGCCTTGATCGCCTGCAACTTCTGCGTGTTTACCGAATCGCTTGTGCTTGCCGCGACGAAGAATCCGCTGACGGGGTAGATCGGAGGGTCGGCCGCCACGGCCGGCGGCCCGATCGGGCAGAGGCCTAGCACCAACAGCGCCACAACCAGCAAACGGAAGCTGTCCACTGCTCCGTGAGAGGCATGGTCTTCTTTATCTCGTACTGTTGCCATGTTCGATCCTGGGCTCGCTGAGCTGAGACCTGGACCTAACTAACAGGATGGAGCTAGCCGCTGCAGTCTACAAGTGCCACACCTTGAGTTTTCTCGGGTGAAGCATGCCTTTTAATCAGCGATGAGCGCAGGCGGCGAGTCTGCGGCCGCGGCGATTCAGTAGTTTAGGCTCTGGTCCCGTAGCCTTACCGGTGAACATTCACTTCATTTTCTTGGGGGAAGACCTGTGGCTACTGTCATGCCGATCTTCGGGACAAGGCCAGAGGCCATAAAGATGGCCCCGATCGTCGCGGCGCTTGACCAATCGGAGCTGTTTGACTGCGTCGTCACCGTAACCGGGCAGCACCGGGAGATGTTGGACCAAGTGAACGAACTTTTCGGCATCGTGCCGGATCATGATCTGAACATCCTCCAGCAGCGCCAGTCGCTCTCCGCCATCATGACGCGCACCATCGACGGCCTGGACAAGCTCTTCACGGGTAGCAAGCCTGACGCTGTGATTGTCCAGGGCGACACGACGACCTCCACCGCAGGAGCCATCGCAGCCTTCTACCACGGCATTCCCGTTGTCCACGTCGAGGCAGGCCTTCGCAGTGGCGATCTCTTCTCACCGTTCCCGGAAGAGGCAAACCGTAAGCTGACCACCCAGCTCGCCAGCCTGCATCTGGCCCCGACCAGCGTCAGTAAGGCAAATCTGTTGGCCGAGGGGGTCAACCCCCAGGACGTTGTCGTCACGGGCAACACCGTTATTGATGCTTTGCTCACCACCGTCGGAAAGAAAATACCGTTCGCCGACCATCGGCTGGAAGAGCTCGCCGGCGCCGGGCGAAAGATTCTCTTGGTCACTACCCACCGACGTGAAAACCAAGGTGAAGCAATGCGCGGGGTTGGCCGAGCGCTGGCCAGGATTGCGGCATCAGAACCAGATTTAACCATTGTGCTGCCAGCGCACATGAATCCGGTGGTTCGCGAGGCAGTGCTGCCTGCGCTAGAAGGCAAATCAAACGTCGTCATTACCGAGCCACTGGCCTACGGCGAATTCACCCGCATGCTCTCGCTGGCCCACATCGTGCTGACCGATTCCGGTGGAGTGCAGGAAGAAGCACCGAGCCTGGGCAAGCCCGTCCTGGTCATGCGAGATAACACCGAGCGGCCCGAGGCAGTCACTGCGGGTACCGTGGCTCTGATCGGCACCAAGGAGGAAAAGATCTATATCGAAGTCGGCCGTTTGCTGCATGACGACGACAAGTATGCCTACATGGCCAACGCCGTCAATCCCTACGGCGATGGCAACGCTGCCGCGAGGACAGTAGCCGCAGTGGGTCAGATGCTTGGTCTAGGGCTCCGCCTCCCTGAGTTCAAACCCGGGGCGCTAAACCGCGAATTTGAACTTGCTCTGGCCGAAGGTAGGTCCTAGCCCAGGAATCCCGGTCAAACTCCGTCGGAGCGGCTGCACTCACAGCTCCTGGCTGAACCCGCGAAGCCTCTCACTAGCCGGCACGGGGTGGAAACCTACGGTGGTGATCCGAGTGAGGTCCAGCACGCTGTTCAGTGGTCTGGGCGCTGCTGCTTTGCCTTCGAAGTACTTCTCGGTGGTGACGCCCGTGACGGCGTTGCGGGGCTTGCCGGAAAGCTCAAAAACGTCAGCGGCGATGTCTGCCCAGGATTTCTGTTCCCCGTCGTTGCTGAGGTTGTAGATTCCATAGTCGGCTTCTGACTCGATCAGGTGGCGGATGCCAGCCGCAATGTCTTCAGTGAATGACAGCCGTCCAATTTGGTCGTTGACGACGGACGGTTCGATGCCGCGGCCTGCAAGGGACGCCATGGTACGGACGAAGTTGTTGCCCTCGCCGATCACCCAACTGGTGCGCACGATGTAGTGGCGCGGTACAACGCTGACGACGGCGTCCCCGGCGGCCTTGGTCTGGCCGTAGACCCCCAGAGGAGAGAAAGGTTCGTCCTCAGTGTGGACCTGATGGGTGCCGTCGAAAACGTAGTCGGACGATATGTGGACGAGAATAAGGTCGTGCTCGACGGCGGTTCTTGCCAGGCGGCCGACCGCCGTGACGTTGATCTGCCAGGCGGCAATCCGCCCCTCGGGGGTCTCTGCGGCGTCGACGGCCGTGTAGGCGGCGGCGTTGATGATCGTGGAGTAGTTCTTCCAGTTGCGGCCTTCGAAGGCGTGCTCGTTGCCGAGATCGAACTCGCCGCGGCCGGCGAATTCGACAGCGGGGTCACCGTTGTAGATGTTCCGCAACGCCTTCCCCAACTGGCCGTTGGCGCCGAGGACCAGGATCTTTTTGGGCGGCATCGGCGTGACCTCCGCGAGGCGCGGGTGCCCCCTGTCCTTGTCGGATAGTTCCGCCTGCTCCAGCGGGACCGGCCAAGCTATGGCGGCGGTCTCGTCCGCAAGGTTCAGGAAAGTGTACTGGCCCTGCGCGTCGGCGGACCAATGGTCGTTGACGAGGTACGTGTAGGCGGTGTTGTCCTCCAGCGTCTGGAAGGCGTTACCCACCCCGCGAGGGATAAAAATGGCCTGGCTGGGGTCCAGTTCTGCCGTGAACACCGCACCAAAGGTCGGGCCCTTGCGCAGGTCCACCCAGGCCCCGAAGATCTTGCCGGTCGCCACCGAAATAAATTTGTCCCACGGCTCCGCGTGGATCCCGCGGGTGGTGCCGGCCTTCTCGTTGAAGGAGACGTTGTTCTGAACGGGCCGGAAATCCGGCAGGCCGAGCGCCAGCATTTTCTCGCGCTGCCAGTTCTCCTTGAACCAGCCGCGGTTGTCGCCGTGGACCGGAAGGTCGTAGAGAACGACGCCGGGAATCGGGGTTTCGTGGGCGGTGAGCTTTTTCGAGAACTCGATCGACATCTTCTACTGCCCCTGTTCCTGGTACTTGGCCTCTGTCGCGGCCTTCTGCGCGCGCCACCAGTCCTCGTTGTTCCGGTACCAGGCGATGGTGTCCTCAATGCCGGCGTCGAAATTCGAGAAACGGGGCTCCCAGCCGAGCTCGGTGCGGAGCTTCGTAGAGTCGATCGCGTAGCGCATGTCGTGACCCGGCCGGTCCACAACATGGTCATAGGCGTCCGGCGCCTGACCCATGTGCTTGAGGATCAGTTCAACGACATCTTTGTTGTTCTTCTCCCCGTCGGCACCAATCAGGTACGTCTCCCCGATCCGCCCCTTCCCAATGATGGCAAGCACGGCCGAAGAATGGTCATTCGCGTGGATCCAATCGCGGACGTTTTCGCCCTTGCCGTAAAGCTTGGGACGGATCCCATCGATGACGTTGGTGATCTGGCGCGGAATGAACTTCTCCACGTGCTGGTACGGACCATAATTGTTCGAGCAGTTACTGATGGTCGCCCGCAACCCGAACGACCGCACCCAGGCCCTCACCAAAAGGTCCGAGCCCGCCTTCGTCGACGAGTAAGGGCTGGACGGGTTGTAGGGAGTGCTCTCCGTGAACCGCTCCGGATCATCGAGCTCCAGGTCGCCATACACCTCGTCCGTGGAGATGTGGTGGAACCGCTTGTCATGCTTCCGTGCCGCCTCGATCAGCGTGTACGTGCCGATGATGTTGGTATCCAGAAACGGTCGCGGGTCGTGCAGCGAATTGTCGTTGTGGGATTCCGCTGCGTAGTGAACTACGACGTCGCAGCCGGCAACCAGTTCGTCGACGAGGGTGGCATCGCAGATGTCCCCCTGGACGAAGCGGAATCGCTCCCCTGGCAGGCCGTCGAGCGACTTCATGTTGCCGGCGTAGGTGAGCTTGTCCAGGACCGTCACGCCGTCGCCGGTGTTTTCGATCACATAGCGGACAAAATTGGAGCCGATGAACCCGGCGCCGCCGGTCACTAGTAGTCGTTGCATAGTCTAGGACTCTACCGGTTTGCAGTTGACGGCTTAAAACGAAATGATCTGACTTATGCGCGGAATCATTCTGGCCGGGGGAACAGGATCTCGTTTGCATCCGATTACCCACGGCATCAGCAAGCAACTTGTCCCAGTTTTCGACAAGCCCATGATCTACTACCCATTATCGACGTTGCTTCTGGCTGGAATCAGGGACATCCTGATCATCACTACGCCCCAGGACGCCGACCAGTTTCAGAGACTGCTGGGCGACGGCTCGCAATTTGGTATCTCGCTCACCTACAAGCAACAGCCCTCCCCGGACGGTCTCGCTCAGGCTTTTGTCCTAGGCGCCGAACACATTGGAGGGGATTCGGTCGCCCTTGTTCTTGGCGACAATATTTTCTATGGCCGCGGCATGGGCAGCCAACTGCGAAAATACGCTGATGTGAAGGGCGGAGCAGTCTTCGGGTACTGGGTGCAGGATCCCAAATCCTACGGTGTTGTGGAGTTCGATGTCGACGGCAAGGCCCTCTCCCTCGAAGAGAAGCCTGAACATCCCAAAAGCCACTACGCGGTTCCGGGCCTCTACTTCTATGACAACGACGTCATCGAAATTGCCAAAAACCTTAAGCCTTCGCCCCGCGGTGAGTTGGAGATCACAGATGTCAACAAGACATATCTCGAACGGGGCCTTCTGCAAGTAGAAATACTGCCGCGTGGTACAGCGTGGTTGGATACCGGTACCTTTGATGACCTCAATGACGCCTCGAACTTTATTCGAACAGTTGAGAGTAGGCAAGGACTTAAGATTTCCGCGCCCGAGGAGATCTCGTGGCGTCAGGGTTTCTTGACAGACGAAGAACTCCGGCAGCGCGCTGAGCCGCTAGTTAAGAGCGGCTACGGGACCTATCTGCTGGGCCTACTCGAGGCATAGCACGCAAGCCGCCACCCACCCACCACTACCGACACTCTTGGAATTAGGACGAAATGCCCCTCCGCCTGACAGTAATTGGCACCGGATACCTCGGCGCTACGCATGCCGCTTGTATGGCGGAACTGGGATTTGAAGTCCTCGGGGTGGACGTCGACAAGGAAAAAATCGACAGTCTTAGTAGAGGTGAACTGCCCTTCCATGAACCTCACCTACAGGAGCTCCTCCAGAAACATATAGCAACTGGTCGGCTACGCTTTAGCACATCGATTGATGAAGCAGGTGAATTTGGTGATGTGCATTTCATCGCCGTTGGAACCCCGCAACGTGCAGGAGAGCATGCCGCCGACATGACGTATGTTGACTCGTCAGTTGCCGCTATTGCACGGGCTGCCACGAAGGACTGCCTAATTGTGGGGAAGTCCACCGTTCCAGTGGGAAGCGCTCGACGGCTTCAGCAGCTTGTGCAGGAAGAGTCATCACTCGGTGTCAATGTCGGACTTGCTTGGAACCCGGAATTCCTGCGGGAGGGCTTTGCTGTCGAAGATACTCTCCGTCCGGACCGGCTCGTCATTGGCAGTGAGTCCTCTGCTGCCGAAAAGATATTGCGCGAAGTCTACGCAGACGCACTGAGGCGGGAGACACCCTTTATCGCCACAGATTTCGAGACTGCCGAGCTTGTCAAAGTGGCGGCAAACGCCTTCCTTGCAATGAAAATATCGTTCATCAATGCTTTCTCAGAAGTCACCGAGACCGTTGGCGGGGACATTCGAACCCTAGCCGACGCCATCGGTCACGACAAGAGAATCGGGAGGCGTTTTCTGAACGCAGGCGTCGGCTTCGGAGGAGGCTGCCTGCCGAAGGATATTCGAGCGCTGCAGGCTCGAGTCTCTGAACTTGGCCTGGACAGCACGATGCGGTTCTTGAACGAAGCCGATGAAATTAACCTGAGGCGCCGCGATCGCGTCGTTCGCCTCGTTCAGGAGCACTTTGGTGAGCTCGAAGGCAAGTCAATAGCCGTGCTTGGGACAGCGTTCAAGCCAAACAGCGACGACGTCCGCGATTCACCCGCACTCGACATCGCCGCCAGACTGTTTAGCAGTGGCGCAGACGTCAACGTCTATGATCCAAAAGCAAACGCCAACGCTGCCAAACGCTTCCCGCGGTTGAACTACTGTGATACTTTGATCGACGCGGTTAGCGGTTCCGATGTTGTTCTCCTGCTAACGGAATGGGAAGAATTTAGGGATCTGACTCCGTTTGCTTTATCCGGCCATGTCCGCCACCGGATGATTGTCGATGGACGGAATGTTCTGAATCCGAACGACTGGACGGAAGCAGGTTGGATTTTTAGGGCCTTGGGAAGACGAACGAAGCGGCCGACTGCGAGTTTTTGTCGAGAGGCAGACCGCCACGTACTGGGCCAGGAGGAAGTTACTCCAGATGATTGTGGTCATCCTACGGGCGCTGTGGTTGCGACGGTCGGCGTGTGAGAAGTCTAACCAGTTTCGCTCGTGACGACGGTCAGCGGGCCGGCCCGCCCGTATGTACGGGCGCAGTTCCAGTCCACTTCCCACTCCCGTGGGAGCCGGTGACTGCAATAATCCGGGAAACCGGCTCTTCGTGGTTGATGGTGAAACAGGTTCCGTGTCTTGAAAGCTGAAGGGCTCGAAGCCCTGCTGTGATGGATGTTCTCTACGCATTCATCAAGAGTCAGGAGCTACGAGCCTTGATCGAGCCTACTTCCCCGCGCCCCGATGCTGCCACCGCCATTTTCAACCTGCCCGACTACCGCGTCACCGGCACTGAGGTCCTCGCGTTCGGGCAGCGACGGGTAACTGTCGAGGCCATCACAGAGGCCGGATGTCCGTCCTGTGGTGTAATCGGCACCCGCGTTCATTCCCGCCGGCCCCAAGGACTGCGCGACATCCCTGTCGGCGGTCCGATCGAAGTGGTCTGGGCCGAGCGGAGATTCTTCTGTGATGAGTACCTGTGCCCGCGCAGGACATTCACCGAAGAGACTGCCCAGGTCCCGCGCAGGGCACGGTCCACCCGCCGGCTTCGTGAGGCCTGGGTGGCCGCAGTGATCGGATCCGGAAGGGCGGCGGCGGAGGCGGCTACCTCCTTCGGTGTCTCATGGTGGCTGGTCCAGCGCGCCTTGGATTCCGCGGCACTGACGCTGCCTGATGTTGATGCACTGGCCCCGCGAATGCTCGGCATCGATGAACACCGCTACCGGTCCGTGCGGTTCTTCCGCGACCCGGCCACCAAGGCCTGGAAACGCTACGAACCCTGGATGACCACCATCGTGGATCTGGACACCGGACAGGTACTGGGCATCGTCGACGGGCGGGACCACAAAGGCGTCGGCGACTGGCTCTTCGCCCGCCCCCGGCAGTGGCGCCTGGGTGTGCAGGTCGTCGCCATCGATCCGTCGGCGGCGTTCCGTAAGGCGTTGCGGATGTGGCTTCCCCGCACCGCGGTCGCGGTCGATCATTTCCACTTGATCTCGCTGGCCAACCAGGCCGTGACCGAGACCCCGCAGAGCCTCTCCCAGCAGGTCAAGGGACGCCGCGGCCGGGCCGTGGACAAAGCCTGGGCCCACCGCATGCTGCTTCTGCGCGCCGGCGACACGCTCAGCTGCAGGGCCGCCCTCCGGCTCGAGGGAGTGTTCACCGCCGATGATCCGACCGGCACCCTCCAGGCAGTCTGGAAGGTCAAGGAACAGCTCAGGGCACTCCTCCGCACCGGCTCGCTGGAGGATGCCGCGGCGGCGAAAGAGGTGCTCGAGAAACGGGTCAAGGAAGCCGGCCGGCCGGAGACGAACAGGCTCTACCGCACCGTGTGCAGGTGGTGGAAAGAGATCGAAGTGTTGATCATTACCGGCGCGACAACGGGAAAGGTCGAGGCCAACAACACTTCGATCAAGCACATCAAACGCACCGTCCGCGGGTGCCGCAAGGGACTGCTGAAGGTTTAGTTGACAGCTGGGGTTGATAATTTCTTACGCGGCTGAGGCCGCGTTTTTTATTGTCTCAAACTCGATGGGTGTCAGCCGTCCGAGGGCGCGTTGACGGCGTTTTCGGTGGTAGCTGCGCTCGATCCAGGTCGTGATGGCCAGCCGGAGCTCGGCCCGGGTTTCCCATCGTTTCCGGTTCAGGACGTTCTTTTGAAGCAGGGAGAAGAACGATTCCATCGCGGCGTTGTCCCCGCATGCCCCTACCCGGCCCATCGATCCGTTCAGGCCATAGGTGTTCAGGGCCAGGACGAACTTTCTGGATCTGAACTGGGACCCGCGGATGCTCTCCTAAGTGTCAAGCCGCAGTTCGATGGTGTCTGGTGTTCGGGGTGATGTGCTGGCGGCCGGGGTTGAGGAGGAAATAGACCTCGCGGGCGAGGTATCGCTTCAGGCAGCGGATGATTTCCATTT
>NZ_JBFRFD010000100.1:0-8757 GCF_052114645.1 Arthrobacter sp. 2YAF22_2 | reverse complement strand
CTCTAGTGCGGGGCTTGATGCGGCGAACGGATAAGCGAAACTGGTGATGCGGAATCCCAGCGCGGTAAGGGCCCTGCGGTCATTACAGATTTGGCGTTGTTCCTCAGCGGTGTCGGCCAAGGTCAAATCCGGATGGGTGACGGTGTGGCCGGCAATCTCGTTGCCGGCTGTTTGAAGCGCCAGCGCCTGGGCGGTGTTCATGTAGACAGGGTCGGAGTTGAGGAAGCCGGACGGGATGTAAAAGGTTCCCTTCAGCCCCTTGGAGTTCATATACGCCGCGGCGGCCAGCTGGTCGACGTGAGAATCATCGAAGGTCAATGACACGATGACGGGGGAAGCGGCGCTGGCAGGCTGGGCCAGAACGGCCGAATTGAAGAGGGCTGCCAGCAAGATCGCCGTCGTACCCATAGCTGCCGCGGTGGCACCGCGGCGTTGACGTTTCTGCAAAGGATGGCCTCGCCCAAGGCGTGAGACCCCTGTCCACCAAGATTGCATTGCAGGTCCAATCGTCGCGCCTGCGACAAGACTGGTGGACTCTTTCGCGCCCCTTCGTGTGTCTCTCCCATCGCACGGCTACAGACTCACCAGTACTCATCACGGGCATATATTTATTGTTCGTTAGCAGCGGTCGCGACCATGGAGCAGACCGGCTCACGTCGGCGATCCCATCCCAGCACCCGCTGATGAGCGTCACGCTACGGTTGCCTTGGGACAGGGGCAACGGTAGCCACCACTTGGTTTTACTACTTGGTTACAGCACTTGGTACCAGCGGAACCAAGTAGGCGGGGCGTGGCATTGGGAGCCCCGTGAACTTGTCGCGCTGGCAGCCGGACTAGCTCGTAGGCTTGGCCCAGGTTCGTGAGGTGATGCCTCCCGTGGATTCGACTCCGTGGGCCGCGTCGACTTCAACCCCGTGGAGGGCTTCGGACGAACTGAAGCCCGCGCTGGACACACCTCGATCTGGGACGCGGCTCGAAGAGTCAGATTAAATCCTCTGGGCAGGTGGCGGTTGAAACCCTGTGCGGCGAGCCCGGCGCAAGGAAAGGGGCAGAAGCCAATGGAGTTGGCTTCTGCCCCTTTCATTTGCACTTGGGCAAAGACAGTCTTTGAGGGCCGCGCGCCTGCTGCGAACCTTCGAAGGTCAGGGGCCCTGGGCCGTGAGGCTGTAGTCGTCCGTTACGAGCGTTCCCGGGCTGCTCAGCGTCAACGCCATAGACATCGCCGTGGCTCCCGGGGGAACTGGTGGGGATGTCCAGCTGGTCTGGGCGTATGTCGCCGAAGGGAGGACGAACGGGCTGGATGTCCAGTAGTGCCAAGCCCCTTGGCCGATCCGGTAGTAGAGCTCGAATTGGGTTTGTGCCGTCGAGGTGTACCAGGCCGACATGGTGTAGCTGCGACCAGGTGTGACGGTGGGGGTGCACTGGCCGGTGTCAAGCGGTGGCAGCACTTTGGCATCGCCATTTGTGTAGGCGGTCATGACCACTTGGGTGGCGGCATGGCCGGTATGCGCAGCCGTCACCGTGCTACTCGTGTACGTATTGGTCCCGTAGGATCCTGGCACCCAGCAGTCCGGGGGGCCGCCCGCTACGGAGCCTGCCGTCTCAAATCCGGGGTTGCGGATCAGGTTACCCGAAGTGATCGGCGCCGGCGGAGTCGGTCCATTGGCAGCCGGAGGCTTGACCGGGCCGGCGATCACCTGGTCCACGGTTTTCACCTCGACCCGACCAGCGGCCTGCTCGGCCGCCAGGAAATCAATCAGGGCGTTGAAATCTGCGGTGGGGACGCTGAGCGACTCACCCGCGACACCGATGTGGTGGAACGAATACTGCATCCAGCCGCCACCGGGCTCGGCCTTCAGGGTCAGATCCTTGAGGTTCTGCAGTGTCCACGTGTTGTCGACCTGGTCTGGTGCCTGAGTCAGGTAGGGGTCCGCGGGCGGGATGGTCTCGGCCAGGGGGAGGCCAGCGGAGGCCGGGTCCTGACTTGCGATGTCGCCTAGACCACGCGCGCTGTTGTAGCCGCATGCGGCCACAATGGCCTCGAGTCCAGGGCTCGACGCCGCAAATGGATAGGCGAAGCTGGTGATGCGGAATCCCAGCGACGTCAAGGTGTTGCGGTCGTTGCAGAGTTGACGCTGTTGTTCACCGCTGTCGGCCAAGGTCAAATCGGGGTGGGTGATCGTGTGTCCCGCGATCTCGTTGCCGGCTGTTTGAAGTGCCAACGCCTGGGCGGTGTTCATGTAGGCGGGGTCGGAATTGAGGAAGCCGGACGGGATATAAAACGTTCCGTGCAGGCCCTTGGAGTTCATATACGCCGCGGCGGCCACCTGGTCGACGTGGGAGTCATCGAAGGTCAGCGACACGACGACGGGCCCGGCAGCGCGGGCAGGCGGGGCCAGAACGGCCGAGTTGAAGAATGTAGCCAGCAGAAGTGCCGCTGTACCCATGGTTGCCGCAGCAGCCCCGCGGTTGTGGCGTTTCTGCATGGGATGGTCCCGACCAAAGCGTGAGACCCCAGAGCGTAGTGTTTGCATCCCAAATCCAATCGTCGCGCCTGCGACTTGACTGGTGAGCTCTTTCGTGCGGTTTCCTGTGTTCTTCATATCGCACAGCTACCGAGATTCCGGTCCTCACCACAGGCATGGAGTTATCGGCCTTCAGAAGTGGTCCCGAGAGTTGGTGGCAGACCGGTTCCGGTTTGCATCCCAGTCGGACTACTGCCGATGGGCGCCACGCTACGGTTGGGTTACGAAGGTGTCAACGGTAAGCACCACTTGGTTCCACCACTCGATTTCACGCCTCGGCTCCGCCTGACCCAAGTAGTGGGGGTGGACAGAAGGAGCTTTCTGGCTTGTCCTGCTCGTGGCCAGAGTAGCTGCCGTTACCTGTGGGGCAATTGTTAGGGCGGCCGGCGCGGTTTATCCACATGGGCCCTCCCGGCCCCTTGCCCAGCCACCCGTGCACCCTTAGCTTTAATCCAAGTTGCACTGCCCCAGGGGAGGGGTAGCGGTCATGTTGGGGGCACCGTGGAAGCTGTGCGCATCGTCGAAGACGAGGTCCGTGAGCTGATCCGTCGTCGAGGGCTCGACCCGTTGCGCCAGGCCGGCGAGGTCCGGCGCCTCGTGGACGAGGCGATCAGCGACTACGACGAGCGCGCGTTGCTGGCGCCACTGCCTCCCATCGGCTCCCTCGATACCGCCCGCCGGTTCGTCTTTGACGCGGTTGCGGGCTTTGGTCCGTTGCAGCCACTGCTGGATGACCCCGCGATCGAGGAGATCTGGCTCAACGCGCCCGATGAGATTTTCGTCGCGCGCAACGGAGAATCGGAATTGACATCCGTCGCCTTATCCGAGCAACAGGTCCGCGACCTCGTGGAACGCATGCTCAAGAGTTCGGGCCGACGGCTGGACCTTTCTTCCCCGTTCGTCGATGCAGCACTTGCGGACGGCTCGCGATTGCATGTCGTCATCCCGGACGTCACGCGCCGCCACTGGGCAATCAACATCCGCAAATTCGTGGTCAAGGCCGCCCGGTTGGAACATCTTGTGGAGCTGGGAACGCTCACCCCGCAGTCGGCCCGGTTCCTCGGGGCGGCGGTCGCCAGTGGGCTGAATATCCTCGTCTCCGGGGCCACCCAGGCAGGCAAAACCACCATGCTCAATTGCCTCGCCGCCAGCATCGGCAGCCGCGAGCGGGTGGTCACGGTGGAGGAAATCTTCGAGCTCCAATTCCCGCTCCGCGACGTCGTGGGGTTGCAGTGCCGGCAACCCAACCTTGAGGGGGAAGGCGAAATCCCGCTCCGCCGCCTCGTGAAGGAGGCGCTTCGGATGCGGCCGGACCGGCTCGTTGTCGGCGAAGTCAGGGAAGCCGAAAGCCTGGACATGCTGATCGCCTTAAATTCAGGCATGCCTGGCATGTGTACCGTCCATGCGAACTCGGCCCACGACGCGGTCACCAAGATCTGCACGCTGCCGTTACTCGCCGGGGAAAACATCTCATCCGCCTTCGTTGTCCCCACCGTCGCCTCCTGCATCGACCTGGTGGTCCACTGCAGCCGGCAGGCGAACGGACGCCGGCAGGTCACGGAGATCCTCTCGCTGGGTCGCCGGGTGGAAAACGGTGTGATCGAATCGTCCATGGTGTTCGACATGGCCGCCGGTCAGCTCGAACCGAGGGCGAATTCAATGCCTGCCGCGGAGAAGTTCGCGCGCTCCGGGTACGACGTCGCGGCGCTGCTGGAGGCGCGCTAATGGCGCCGCTGTTGGGGGTACTCGGGGGTGCCGGACTCCTGCTGGTCTGGTGGTCGGCCTGGGAACGGCCACCGGCGCCTGAACGCCGGCACAGAGCCAGCCGGCTGGAGGACCTGCTGCGGGCCGCCGGCATCGAAAAAGTCAGCAGGCTCGGCCTGATCGCAACATGCTGCGGGGTGGGTGCCTTCGTGACGCTCGTGTTCTTCGCCGGCACCAGGTCCTGGCCGATCTCCGGCTGCTTCGGTCTGTTTGGCGGCTGGTTGCCGCTGGGCATCGTGAAGTGGCGGGCCCGGAAGCGCATGGCCGTGCTCCGCGAGTTGTGGCCGGACGTCGTGGACCACCTGCGCTCGGCGATCCGGGCGGGCTTGTCGTTGCCGGAGGCGCTGATCCAGCTGGGTGAGAAGGGGCCCTCCGAGTTGCGCCCGCTGTTCCGTGACTTCGGTGCCGACTACCGGTCCGGAGGCCAGTTTGACCCGGCATTGAACCGGCTGAAAGAACGGCTCGCCGATCCCGTGGCGGACCGGATCGTTGAAGCGCTCCGGCTGACCCGGGAGGTCGGCGGCTCGGACCTTGGCCGCCTGTTGGGGACCCTCGGCGAATTCCTGCGCGAGAACGCGCGTACCCGCAGTGAGCTGGAGGCTCGGCAGTCGTGGACAGTCAACGCAGCCCGGCTCGCAGTGGCCGCGCCGTGGATTGTCCTGGTGCTCCTGGCGAGCCGGCCCGAAGCTGTGGCGGCCTACGACTCGCCTGTCGGCGCCGCAGTCCTGGTCGGCGGATTGCTCGTCTCGCTTTTTTCCTACGCCGTCATGCTGCGTATCGGGGCCCTGCCGCAGGACGAGCGGGTACTCCGGTGAGCGGGCTGATGGCGAGCGCGGTGGCCTGCGGAGCCGTCCTGGGCGGCGGTCTCTGGCTACTATTGGTGCGCTTGCCGTTCCTTCGTCCCATTAGCTTCGCGGAGCGGATCGGACCACAGCTAAGATCGCACGCCACGGAATCCCGTCTGTTGCGCCCGGCTCCCGGAAACGTCACGCCCTTCGGCCCACTGGAGCGGATCCTGCGTCCGGTGTTCCGCGACTGGGGCCGGGCGGTGGGCAGGCTTAGCCCTGGTTCCTCGGCACTGAACCGGAGGCTTGCCCGGGCCGGCGGCACGAAGTCCTCGATGGACTTCCGCGCGGAGCAGCTGATTTGGGCGGTCGGCGGATTCGTGGCCGCCGCGGTGGCCGTGTTGTTGGGAGGAGCCGTCGGACGGTTCAATCCGTTGTTTGCGGTGCTGATCGTGCTGGGCGCAGGCCTCGCCGGATTCCTGCTGCGCGATTACACGCTCGGTGGCCAGGTCAGGAAGCGGGAGGCCCGCATGATGGCGGAGTTCCCCAGCGTGGCCGAACTCATGGCGCTGGCTGTCAGCGCGGGCGAGAGCGCTACCGGCGCTCTGGACCGGGTCTGCCGAAGGACCCAGGGGGAACTGTCAAAGGAGTTCGCCAAGGTGCTGGCCGATACCCGAGCAGGCAAGCCGCTGGCCGATGCCCTGCAGGAATTTTCGTCCCGCACCGAACTCGGACCGCTGGTGCGCTTTGTGGACGGGCTCATCGTGGCCGTGGAACGCGGGACTCCGCTGGCGGAAGTCCTGCGCGCGCAGGCCCAGGACGTTCGTGATACGGCGAAGCGTGACTTGATGGAGTCCGCCGGAAAGAAGGAAATCGGCATGATGGTGCCGCTCGTCTTCGGTGTGCTGCCGCTGACAGTGGTGTTTGCCGTCTTCCCGGGGCTGGCGGCCATCAGCCTGGGACTTTGAGTATCCGCACAAGGGAACGAGTAGAAAGCGCAACGTTTAGACAAACATCTAAAAAAAGGGGAAACAGTGAAGACATTTGGTATCCGCACGATATTAATGGCCAGCCTGGCGGGCCTGCTCTTCGGGCGCTCCGGCAGCCCCGGCACGCGAGACCGGGGGCCGACCCGAGGCCAGGACCTTGGCGAGCGCGGCGACGTGCCGGGCTGGGTGATGATCACGCTGATGTCGGCCGTCCTCGTCGCCGCGTTGCTGGCGCTCGCGGGACCGGCACTGGAGGGGCTCTTCAACCAGGCCATGCAAAAAGTCGGGCAGTAGGCGGTGGCTGCCGCCGGCGCGTCCGCGCGGGAGGCGGTGGAAGGACCGGCCGGACCCGTCGTGGAAGTTGCGGCCTGCCCGGACTTGGAGCGTGCGGACGGGCCTGATCCGGGTGCGCCCGTAGTCCCCGGCCGGGAATACGGCTCCGCGGTGGTGGACTTCGTCCTGGTCGGCGCTCTGCTTACGCTTTTCTTCCTGGCCGTTGTCCAGCTCGCCCTCGTCCTGCACGTCCGCAACACGCTGATTGACGCCGCCGCCTCCGGCGCCCGGTACGGCACGCTGGCCGACCGCGGTGCCGCCGACGCCAAAGAGCGCACCACGCAGCTGATCGGCGTCGCCCTCACCGCGGAGTTCGCCCGGGACGTCAGCACCACTGAGACGACCTACCGGGGCATCCGCACCCTCGAGGTGACGGTCCGCGCCCCGCTGCCGGTCATCGGACTGATCGGCCCGCGCGAAATGCTGGAGGTGAAGGGCCATGCCGCCATCCAACCCTAGATCCAGCCCAGGCGCCGCCCACGGCGCCCACGGCGTCCACGACCATGACGCCGGCCCAATCGGAGACGACGCCGAACGGGGGAGTGCCGTCGTCGAATTCACCTTCCTTTCACTCCTCCTGATGGTGCCGGTGGTCTACTTCATCATCACGGTCGGCCAGCTCCAGGGCGGTTCGTTCGCGGTGGTCGGCGCTGCGGAGCAGGCCGCCAAGGTCTACGTCGCCCAGCCCGACGCGGCCAGCGGCCGGGCCGCCGCCGAACAGGCCGTGCAACTGGCGCTCGCCGACCACGGGCATCCGGCGGAGAATGCCAGCCTGGAGACCAGCTGTGATCCCGCCGACTGTTCCGCGGCCGGGACCGCCGTGACCATCACCGTGCACCTCACAGTGCCGCTGCCGTACGTGCCCTTCGGCGACACGCTGCGGCTCGACGCCGGACACCTCAGGGCCAGCGCCACCCAGATCGTCGGGCGGTTCCGATGACCGCGGGACCACCCGGTTACGGAGGCGGCCGTCGAGGCGGCGCCGGCCAACGCCGAACCCGCCAACGCCGTACCCGCCAAAGCCGCAGCCGCCGCGCTGAGGACGGCCAACTGATGGTGCTGATCATCGGCTACGTGTTGCTGGCCCTGCTTATCACCACGGTGGTCACGGCCGCGTCCAGCGTGTACATCGAACACAAGAAGCTGCTGTCGCTCGCCGACGGTGCCTCCGTGGCCGCCGCGGACAGCTTCACCCTGGGCCAACTGGAGAGCGCCTCCGGCCGCCCCACCGCCGTCCTCAGCGCCGGCAGGGTGCGCAGCACCGCAACGGACTACCTGAACCGCGACGGCGCGTTCGCCCGGTTCAGCGCCCTCTCCGTCGCCCCGGCGACGGGCAGCCCGGACGGTTCCACCGCCGTCGTCGTGCTCAGCGCCGCCGTCCACCCGCCGATCGTCAACTTCCTGGTTCCGGACGGCATCCGGATCGAGGCGACGTCGACTGCGCGGTCCCGGCTCACACGCTGACCGGGGCCCCACTCCGCATACCCGCACTCCGCATACCCGCGCTCCGGGTGCCCCGCGGCGGATAGCGTAGGCTTGAAAAACCATGGCAAACATTGATTTTCCCGCAGAAATCCGCGCGCTGCGCTCCACCTACACCTCGATCGAGAACGTTTCCAACGTCGAGGCGCTGAAGGAAGACATCGCCGAATTGAGCGAACGCGCGGGTGAACCGAACCTCTGGGATGACCCCGCGGCCGCGCAGGTCATCACCTCCAAGCTCTCGCACAAGCAGTCCGAACTGGAACGGCTGAACAGGCTGGCCGCCCGGATCGACGACCTGGAAGTCCTTGTGGAACTGGGCCAGGACGAAGACGACGCCGCCTCCATGGGGGAAGCCGCGACGGAACTCGAATCGATCCGCAAGGCGCTGACAGACCTCGAGGTGGTCACCCTGCTCTCCGGCGAATTCGACGAGCGCGAAGCCGTGGTCACCATCCGGGCCGGCGCCGGCGGTGTCGACGCGGCAGACTTCGCCGAGATGCTGCTGCGGATGTACCTGCGCTGGGCCGAACGCCACGGCTACCCGACCACCATCATGGACACCTCGTACGCCGAAGAGGCCGGGCTGAAGTCCGCCACCTTCGAGGTCAAGGCCCCCTACGCCTTCGGCACGCTCAGCGTCGAGGCCGGCACTCACCGGCTGGTGCGGATCAGCCCGTTCGACAACCAGGGCCGCCGCCAGACCTCGTTCGCCGCCGTCGAGGTCATCCCCCTGATCGAGCAGACCGATTCCATCGACATCCCGGACAATGAAATCCGTGTCGACGTCTTCCGCTCCTCCGGCCCGGGCGGTCAGTCGGTCAACACGACAGACTCCGCCGTGCGCCTGACCCACATCCCCACCGGCACCGTGGTGTC
>NZ_JBFRFD010000099.1:0-8787 GCF_052114645.1 Arthrobacter sp. 2YAF22_2 | reverse complement strand
CCACCGGTGACTTCTACGTCGCCTCGCGTACGGTGCGGCCCTGGTGGAACGCCTCGGCGATCGGCGGCGAGTACCTATCCGCCGCCAGTTTCCTCGGCGTCGCCGGGCTCATCCTGCTCTCAGGCACGGACGCGCTGTGGTTCCCGGTGGGCTACACGGCCGGGTACCTGATGCTTCTGCTGTTCGTTGCCGCCCCGCTGCGGCGTTCCGGCGCCTACACGATCCCCGACTTCACCGAGGCCCGGCTGGATTCCCGTGCGGTCCGCCGGGTCACCAGCTTCGTCGTGGTGGTGGTCGGCTGGCTGTACATCGTCCCGCAACTGCATGGCGCGGCGCTGGCCATCCGCATCACCACCGGGCTGCCGGCCTGGGTGGGGCAAGTGGCCGTGGTCGCTGTCGTCTGCGTGACTGTGGTGTCCGGCGGGATGCGGTCCATCACCTTCGTCCAGGCGTTCCAGTACTGGCTGAAACTCACTGCGCTGGCCGTGCCGGTGTTGTTCATCCTGTTTGTCCTGGCCGGCAGCGGCTCCCCCGCGGTCGCCGAGGCGTCCGTGAACCCGACGGCCGTTGCCGCGGCGGGCCCGTACCAGAATCTCTCGCTGCTGGTGGCGCTGCTGTTCGGGACGCTGGGTCTGCCGCACGTGCTGGTGCGCTTCTATACCAACCCGGACGGCCAGTCGGCGCGCCGGACCACGCTGATTGTGCTGGGCCTGCTCTCGGTGTTCTACCTGTTTCCGACGGCGTACGGGCTGCTGGGGCGGATGTACGCCCCCGAACTGGCGCACAGCGTGCAGGCGGACGCCCTGGTGCTGTTGCTGCCGGGGCGAATGGTCGGCGGCCCGGCCGGGGACCTGCTGTCCGCACTCGTGGTGGCCGGGGCGTTCGCGGCCTTCCTGTCGACCACTTCGGGCCTCGTGGTGTCGCTGGCGGGTGTCATCAGCCAGGATGTCCTGGGCGGAAGCGTGCGCGGGTTCCGGCTCGCGGCACTGATCTCGGCGGTGGTGCCGCTGGCGATCGCGGCCATGACGGACTCCACGGCGCTGGCCGGGAGTGTGGGCTTGGTCTTTGCCTTCACGGCGTCCACCATCTGCCCCGTGCTGTTGTTGGGCATCTGGTGGCGCGGATTGACCGACGCCGGCGCGATCGCCGGAATGCTGACCGGCGCGGTGCTCTGCGGCGGCGCCATGCTGGCCGGCGCGGTGCTGGGTGCCGCCGGGACAGCGCCGTGGCTCGCCCAGCCGGCCGCGTGGACGGTCCCGGCCGCCTTCGCGGTGATGGTGTTGGTGTCCCGGGCCACCCGGGGACGGGTTCCGCGGACCATTACCCGGCTGATGACCCGGCTGCACACCCCGGAACGGCCGCTCGCCACCGAGCGCTAGCGGGGCAGCCGGTGGCGCCTTAGTCGATGGCGGCCATGAGTTCGACGACGCGCTCCAGGAACGCGTCGACCTGGCTTTCCTCGTAGCCCTCGCGCCCGACGGCGGGCCGGAAGGTGGCGCGGCGGACGTTGTCAACGCTCAGCGGCTGGTCCTCCTCGAGGTAGCCGATCAGTTCGTGGCAGAGGTCGTCGACGTCGGTGGTGTTGTAGCTGCGCACCTTGCCTTTGGCCGGGCGCCGGAAGCGCTGGCCGTCGGGGCGGTGCAGCCGGCCGCGGAGCAGCCCGGCAAGCCGGCCGATCTCGCGCAACCAGGCTTCCTCGCCGCGTTCCCCAATCAGTTCGTCGCGTTCCCGGCGGGCCAGGGCGTCCTCCAGCCGGTCCAGGGCCGCGTCGACGCCGGCGGCGGCGTAGCCGCCCTTGACCGGGTCGAAGGAGACGGCGCGGACGTCGGCGCTCTTGACCGATCGTGCTGCTGCGTGGGGCGTTTCAAACGACACCCGCGCGCGCTGCAGGAACTGGTCCACCTGCTTGGCGTTATAGCCGTACTGGTTCCGCTGCACGCGGTCAAAGGAGGCAGGAATCTGCCGTTGGATGTCCACTGTAACTATGTTTCCTTCGATGCCGTTCGGCTCTGGTTGCCCGAATATCGAGCGGTGTTTGCTCGGCACCATTGTAGGCGCCGGGTGGTAAACGCGTTGCGCTAGCGGCCGGCGCTGGCGGAGAAAATCATGAACGCCACCGGGGACGCGAAGACGATTGAGTCGAGCCGGTCCATCACTCCGCCGTGCCCGGGGAGGCTGTTGCCCATGTCCTTGATGCCGAGTTCGCGTTTGACCATGGATTCGGCCAGGTCGCCGGCGGTCGCGGCGGCGACCATGCCCACGGCGAGGGCCGCGCCGAACCACCAGGGTTCGCCCAGCACGAAAATGCAGGCGAGGACGCCCACCACCACCGCCCCCGCGATCGACCCGCCAAAGCCCTCCCAGGACTTCTTCGGGCTGATCTTCGGGGCCATCGGGTGCTTGCCCAGCGAGGCGCCCACGAGGTAGCCGAAGGTGTCGTTGGAGACCACCAGCAACAGCAGGGTGCCGATCTGCCAGGCCCCTGTCGGCACCACGCCCCCGGGCCAAGGCCCGATCGGGGAGCTGCCGGCGGCATGCAGCGGCAGCACCGCGAAGCTGATCAGAAAAGGTACCCAGGCCATCGTAAAGACGCCGGCGAAGATACTCCGCGCCGACCCCGCGGCCCCCTCCAGCGAACGCCACAGGAGCACCGCGACGCTGCTGAGCAGCAGTGCGAACAGCAGGCTCTCGGGGCCGCCGAAATAGGCCGCGAGAGGCATCGCCACGGTGCCGGTCATCGCGGGGATGATCGGCAGCCGGGTGCCGGAGGCTTCCAGCGCCCGGTACACCTCCCAGACGCCGAAGACGGCGAACGCGGTGACCAGCAGCACGAAGGCCAGTGGCAGGAACAGCAGACCGCCCAGCACGGCGAAGAGCATGGCAAGGCCCACCGCCGTGGCGGCAGGAAGGTTCCGGCCGGCTTTCGGCGTCGGGTTCTTCCGCTCTTTCCCCCGCGCCCGGACCTGCGGTCCGGGCGCCTGCTGTTCCTCCGCCATCAGACCTCGAGCAGCTCGGCTTCCTTGCGCTTGAGCAACTCGTCGATGCCGTCGACGTGCGCCTTGGTCAGGGCGTCGAGTTCCTTCTCGCCGCGGGTGCCTTCGTCCTCGCCGGCGTCGCCGTCCTTGACCAGCTTGTCCAGGGTTTCCTTGGCCTTGCGGCGGATGTTGCGGATGGACACCTTGGCGTCCTCGCCCTTGGACTTGACGATCTTGACGTATTCCTTGCGGCGTTCCTTGGTCAGTTCCGGGATGGTGATCCGGATGACGTTGCCGTCGTTGGAGGGGTTGGCGCCCACCTCGGAGTCGCTCAGGGCACGTTCGATGTCCCGCAGGGCGGTCTTGTCGAACGGGGTGATGAGGATCGTGCGCGCGTCCGGGACGGCGAAGGAGGCCAGCTGCTGCAACGGGGTCGGCGAGCCGTAGTAGTCCACCAGGACCTTGTTGTACAGGCCCGGGGTGGCACGGCCGGTCCGGATCGAGGCGAAGTCGTCCTTGGCTACCTCGACCGCCTTGTCCATCTTGTCCCCGGCTTCGAGCAAGGTTTCTTCGATCACGTTCTCTCCTCAGAAATTGGTGCGCACCCCAGTGCCCGGGGAGCTGAACTGTCCTAAAAACATCCTAGCCGCAGCTAGGGGGTGACCACGGTGCCGAGGTCCTCGCCGCGGATGGCCCGGGTGACATTGCCTTCGCCTTCCATGCCGAACACCACCATGGTCAGGTTGTTGTCCTTGCACATCGTCATGGCCGTCTGGTCCATCACGCGGATATCGCGGCGCAGGGCCTCGTCATAGCTGAGGTGGTGCAGTTTCTCCGCGGTGGGGTCCTTCTTCGGGTCGGCGGTGTAGACGCCGTCGACCCCGCTCTTGGCCATCAGGACGACGTCGGCGTGCACCTCCATAGCGCGCTGCGCTGCGACCGTGTCGGTGGAGAAGTACGGGAGTCCGGCACCGGCGCCGAAGATGACGACGCGGCCCYTTTCCATGTGGCGGATGGCGCGGCGCGGAATGTAGGCCTCGGCCACCTGGCCCATGGTGATGGCGCTCTGCACGCGCGTCTCCACGCCGGCCTGTTCCAGGAAGTCCTGGAGTGCCAGACAGTTCATCACGGTGCCGAGCATCCCCATGTAGTCGGCGCGGGAACGGTCCATGCCGCTCTGTGAAAGTTCGGCGCCGCGGAAGAAGTTCCCGCCGCCGACGACGATTGCGACCTCGACGTCGGGAACGGCGGCCGCGATCTGCTTCGCGACGCCACGCACGGTGTCCGGGTCAACGCCCAGCTTGCCGCCGCCGAAGACCTCTCCGGACAGCTTCAGGAGCACGCGGCGCCTGCTCTTCTTTGGCTGGGCTGAATTGTTGACGGTCTCCATGGTGCCTTCCCGTTGGTGAGCTCTGAAAAAGGGTATCGTGCCGGGGACCAAAGGCTGCATTCCCGGGCCCGCGTTCCCGGCGCACGCGAAAGGGGTGGTCACCGCAGTGACCACCCCCTCAGCGGATCTTACTTAGGAACCGACGCGGAAACGCGTGAACGCGGTTGCCTTGACGCCGGCCTCTTCGAGGACCTTGGCGACTGACTTCTTGGCATCCTTGGCGAATGCCTGGTCAACGAGGACCTCGCCCTTGTAGAAGCCGGTAACGCGGCCTTCGACAATTTTGGTCATCGCGGCTTCGGGCTTGCCCTCGGCCTTGGCGGTTTCCTCAGCAATGCGGCGCTCGGACTCGACCAGGTCGGACGGGACGTCCTCGCGGGTCAGGTAGTTCGGGGACATCGCGGCGATGTGCACGGCGACGTCGTGGGCAGCGGTGGAAGCTTCTTCACCCTTGCCGTCTACTGCGAACAGCACGCCGACCTGGGCCGGAAGGTCCTTGGAGGTCTTGTGCAGGTACGCGTCGACTGTGGCGCCCTCGACGCGGGAGATGCGGCGGACGACAACCTTCTCGCCCAGGATCGCACCTTCTTCGATGACGACCTCGGAGAGCGGCTTGCCGTCGAGATCGGTGGCCAGCAGGGTGTCGAGGTCGGCAGCGCCGGACTCAACAGCAACGGCGAGCACCTTGTCGGCAAGCTGAATGAACTTGTCCGACTTGGCGACGAAGTCCGTCTCGCAGTTGACTTCGATCATCACGCCGACGCCGCCGTCGACCTTGGCCGCAACCAGGCCTTCCGCGGTGGAACGGCCTTCGCGCTTGGTGGCGCCCTTGAGGCCCTTGATGCGGATGATCTCGATGGCCTTCTCGGCGTCACCGTTGGCTTCGTCAAGAGCCTTCTTGACATCCATCATGCCGGCGCCGGTACGCTCGCGCAGAGCCTTGATATCAGCGGCAGTGTAGTTCGCCATGTGAACCCCTCTGTCTAGAAATTTGTGTGGTGTACGGACCGACAGGACGGCTGCTCACCCAGTGAGCAACCATCCTGTCAGTACCCTGCACGCCGCGGGCGGCGTGCGGGGAGATCCAGATTTATTTGTCTGACTACTTGGCTTCGTCGGCAGCCGGAGCAGCCTCGGCGGCGGCCGGAGCARCAGCTTCAGCGGCGGAAGCTTCGGCGGCGGCCGGAGCTGCAGCCTCAGCGGCCTTGYTGCCTTCGAGGAGCTCGCGCTCCCACTCGGCCAGCGGCTCTTCGGGAGCTTCCGTGGTGCCGGTGGCGCGGTTGTGGCGGGCGATCAGGCCCTCCGCAACGGCGTCGGCAACAACGCGGGTCAGCAGGTTCACGGAGCGGATGGCGTCATCGTTGCCCGGGATCGGGAAGTCGACTTCATCGGGATCGCAGTTGGTGTCCAGGATGGCCACAACCGGGATGCTCAGCTTCTTGGCTTCGTCGACGGCGAGGTGTTCCTTCTTGGTGTCGACAACCCAGAGGAGCGAAGGCGCCTTGGTCAGGTTGCGGATACCGCCGAGGTTGGTCTCCAGCTTGGTCAGTTCGCGGCGAAGGAGCAGCAGTTCCTTCTTCGTGTACGCCGAGCCGGCGACGTCGTCGAAATCGATCTCTTCGAGTTCCTTCATGCGCTGGATGCGCTTGGAAACCGTCTGGAAGTTGGTGAGCATGCCGCCGAGCCAACGCTGGTTGACGTACGGCTGGCCGACGCGGGTTGCCTGTTCGGCGATCGCTTCCTGGGCCTGCTTCTTGGTGCCGACGAAGAGGACGGTGCCGCCGTGTGCAACGGTGGCCTTCACGAACTCGTAGGCGCGGTCGATGTAGGACAGCGACTGCTGAAGGTCAATGATGTAGATGCCGTTGCGCTCCGTGAAGATGAAACGCTTCATCTTCGGGTTCCAACGACGGGTCTGGTGTCCAAAGTGGACGCCGCTGTCAAGCAGCTGGCGCATAGTTACGACGGGCATGCCGACGCTCCTTCCGGCAGGTCATTCATGAGAAAGCCCTGGGCTCTCTTACCCTGCCAATAGTTGACGGTTATTTAGCAACACCCGGGCGGGTGTTCCTCCTGGCATCCACCGCACCCCTCATCCAACCCCGAGGGGCCGGACCGTAAGAGGCGCAGTCCTCCGCACCCGGAAGCCGGGCTTCGGACAGGGAGGGCTGGATACGCGTAGTCAGCCACTGCTCCCGCACTCCTGAATGAGACGTGCTGCCTGTCCGGCATATCGGCCCCAGAAGGAGGGACACATATGCGGAATCAGGCATGAGGGCACMGCAAACTGCTCCACCAAGTGTACTACAGCGGACCTGCCCGGACGGACGGCTTCCGGGCCGCTCGAAGGCCCTGCTTCGGTGGCGTTCGGGGCTGGAAGCGGGCAGAAATCGCGTCCGGAACCGGGCCCGAATCCACATAGCCGCGTCGGGGCCTTCCGGGGCCGCGTCCGGTCACCGCAGGCTGGCGGCATGAAGGTTTCAATTCTTCTCGCTGCGTTGTTGCTGGTGCTCGTTCCGGCGTCGGCTCCGGCGCGCGGCGCTCCCGGGCCGGCGTCCCCGGCCGGCGGCTGGAGCTGGCCGCTCTCCCCCAGACCCCCCGTGTTGCGCGGCTTCGATCCTCCGGACCGGCCGTGGCTCAGCGGCCACCGCGGGGTGGACCTCCGCGCGGCGTACGACGGCGCCCCGGTCACCTCGCCGGCGCCGGGCCGCGTCAGCTTCGCGGGCTTCGTGGTGGATCGACCGGTAATTACCGTCGACCACGGCAACGGCCTGCGCAGCAGTTTCGAGCCGGTCGAAAGCGCATTGCAGCCCGGCGACGAGGTGGGCGAAGGGTCGGTGCTGGGACACGCGCTGCCCGGCCACTGCGGCGGAACACCGTGCGTCCACTGGGGCGTGCGGCGCGGCGATGAGTATCTCAACCCGCTGGCTTTCGTTATGGACGTGCGGCCCTCCATCCTGCTGCCGCCCGCAAATCCCGGTTCGGGACTGGGCGGTTCCGGATGAAGGGCCGCGGGCGTGCATCGGGGTCCCCCGGCAGGCGGTGCCAAAGCCGGAGCCCCGGGTGCCTAGACGATGGCAGAGATCCCGGTGATGGCCCGTCCGGTGACCAGGGTATTGATTTCGTGGGTTCCCTCGTAGGAATAAATGGCTTCGGCGTCGGAAAAGATCTTGGCCATCTCATAGTCGGTGACGATGCCGTTGCCGCCGAGGAGGCTGCGGCCGATGGCCACGCTTTCGCGCATCCGTGCCGTCGTGAAGGCCTTGGCCAGGGCCGACTGTTCGTCCTTGGCCTCCCCGGCATCCTCGAGCTGGGACAGGCGGACCATCATGCCCATGGAGCTGACAGCGTTGCCGAGGATCTGCACCAGCTGGTGCTGGACAAGCTGGAAGGACGCGATCGGCCGGCCGAACTGGCTGCGCTCGACGGCGTAGCGGCGGGCGACGTCGAACGCGGCCAGCTGTTGACCGACGGCCTGCCAGGCGACGGAGAGGCGCGTGACCTTCAGGACCTTGTTGGTGTCCCGGAAGCTGTTGGCGTTGGCCAGCTTGAAGAACTCCGGGACCACGACGTTCTCCAAGGTGATGTCGGCGTTCTGCACGGTGCGCAGCGAAATTTTGTTCTCGATCTTGGTGGCCTTGTACCCCGCGGTTTTGGTGTCCACGAGGAAGCCCTTGACCTGGTTGTCGGCCACGTCGCGCGCGTAGATGACCACCCAGTCGGAGAAGGTCGCGTTGCCGATCCAGCGCTTGGCGCCGTTGAGGATCCAGCTGTCGCCCTCGCGCCGGGCTGTGGTGCGCGTCCCGCCGGCGACGTCGGAGCCGCCCAGCGGCTCGGTCARGCCGAAGGCGCCGATCTTCTTCAGCGAGTAGATGTCCGGCAGCCAGGCCTCCTGCTGCTCCTGCGATGCGAGTGCCTCGATGGATCCGGTGAATAGCCCGTCGTGCACGCCCATGAAAGTGGCGATCGAGGTGTCCGCGCGGGTTGCCTCCGCGTGCAGGATCCCCGCGAAGAGGTTCGAGTAGCCCTGGCGCTTCACCGGGCTGACCAGATCGATCTCGGCGAGCTTGGGGATGAGCTCCATCGGGAACTCGCCACGGTTCCAGCAGTCCACGGCGATCGGCTTGACCTCGCGGGCCATGAACTCGCGCACCTCCGCCAGCCGGTCCCGCTCCTTGCCACTGAGCAGCTGCTCGAACGCGAAGAAATCGCCGTCGGCGTAGGGGAGGTTGTTGAAGTCGATTGCAGCTTTGGACATGTCGTTCCTTCACTCGTGATCAGCAGCGATCAAAAGGGCGCGGGCGGCGCGCCACGGATATGTTACTCACGAGTAACATATCGSAAGCGGCGGCCGGGCGGCAAGTGACGGGGGGCACGGCGGGTGGGTCACGGGAGCCGCAGTCGACGTTTCCGCGTCGGCCG
>NZ_JBFRFD010000098.1:0-8810 GCF_052114645.1 Arthrobacter sp. 2YAF22_2 | reverse complement strand
GAACCCCACCAGCAGGACAGGGCGGCCCGCTGGGGCCGCTTCGTCAAGCCAGGCCCGGAACCACGCCATGGTGTCGCTCAGCGACTCCGCAATGGGGCGGCCGATTCCGCGGTTAGCGAACCAGGCGTAGCCGTTGCCCTCCGCGATCGGGGCGCGAACGGCGGCATACATGGGACCGGCAGGCAGTTGCTCGGCCAGGCCGATGATGCCGCGCTCGTTGGAGCCGCGGCCGTGCAGCAGCACCACCAGGGGTGCTGCCGGGTCGGCTGAGCCGGCGGTGGCCACCACCGGCGCACTCTGGAAGGCTGGCATTTAGTTGGTGACCTTCAGTCCGGTGTCCCAGTTGAAGTCGGCGAACTCGGGGTTTGCCTGAAGTGTCATCAGGACGAACTGGAAGCCCTCGAGCTCCCGGGCGCGCTTGAGCGGTCCCACGACCAGGGGGCGCAGGCCCGCGGCACTGACAAAGCTGCTAACGGCAGAGTTGGCGTCGGCGTCGTCACCTGCGATGAAGACGTCAAGCGGCTGGCCGGCGGACTGGCCGGCCACCAGGGTCCCGGCGAACGTCGTATTGAAGGCCTTGACCACGCTGGCGCCGGCAGGGGCAAGCCGCGCGATTTCCTCGGCGGCGGAGGAGTCCGGGCCGACCACCAGGGAGTCGAAGGTCTCGAAGTTGACCGGGTTCGTGATGTCCACGAGGGTCTTGCCGGCGAGGGCGTCGCCGTAGCCGCTGACCACGGACTTGGCGGCCTCGAACGGGACGGCGAGGACCACGATGTCGCCCTGCGGGGCGGCGGCGGTGGTGCCGGAGGCGACGCCGGTGCCGAGCTCGCCGGCCAGGGCCTTCGCCTTGGCGGCGTCCTGGCCGAGGATCTCTACGGTCCGGCCGGCGGCCAGTGCACGGGTCGCGATGCCGCGGGCCATGTTGCCGTTGCCGATGATGGTGATGTTCGTCATGGGTGTCTTCTTTCCAAAGATGCGGGCCAGGAAGTTTTTCATCAGATTCTGTTCTGCTGGACTGTGTTCATTACTTGAAACTACAACCAACGTACTCCTAAATAGTTGAAGCGTCAACAAGGGCCGTATCAAGCGCCGGCTAGCCGGCCACCGGCACCGGCGTCCCGCACCGTGGCCCACTAAGCTGGGAGTCAATGAAACTTGTTGACCAGCTTCCTGCCCCGGCCGCCCGAGTCCCCGGCAGGACCGGCCTCGATCCGGATGAGCTTTACACCCGGTTCGTCGAATGGACGGAGAGCCGCGGCCTGGCCCTCTATGCCGCCCAGGACGAGGCCGTCATGGAACTCGCGGCGGGCGCCAACGTGATCCTGGCGACCCCCACCGGCTCGGGAAAGTCCCTGGTGGCCATCGCCGCGCACTTCCAGGCGATGACCCGCGGCCAGCGGAGCTATTACACCGCCCCGATCAAGGCCCTGGTCTCGGAAAAGTTCTTTGCCTTGTGCGAGATCTTCGGGGCGGAGAACGTCGGCATGATCACCGGGGATTCCGGCGTCAACCAGGACGCGCCCATCATCTGCTGCACCGCGGAGATCCTGGCGAACATTGCCCTGCGTGAGGGCGCCGCCGCGGAGCTCGGTGCGGTCATCATGGACGAGTTCCATTTCTACTCCGACCCGCAACGCGGCTGGGCCTGGCAGGTGCCGCTGCTGGAACTCCCGCAGGCCCAGTTCCTGCTGATGTCCGCAACGCTGGGCGACGTGAGCCGCTTCGAGGGGGGCCTCACCGAACTGACCGGACGCCCGACGACGACCGTCAGTTCCGCCGAACGGCCCATTCCGCTGCACTTCTATTACCAGCAGACCCCGGTGCACGAAACGCTCGAGGAACTGCTGTCCACCAAACAGGTGCCGGTCTACGTGGTCCACTTCAGCCAGCTTGAGGCAATCGACCGTGCCCAGAACCTGATGAGCATCAACGTCTGCACCCGTGAGGAAAAGGACAAGATCGCCGAGCTGATCGCGGGCTTCCGCTTCGCGGCCGGCTTCGGCAAGACCCTGAACCGGCTGGTCCGGCACGGCATCGGTGTGCACCACGCCGGGATGCTGCCCAAGTACCGCCGGCTGGTCGAGCAATTGGCCCAGGCCGGCCTGCTCAAGGTCATCTGCGGTACCGACACCCTCGGCGTGGGCATCAACGTCCCTATCCGCACCGTGCTGCTGACCGCACTCAGCAAGTACGACGGCGTCCGCACCCGGCTGCTGAACTCCCGCGAATTCCACCAGATCGCCGGCCGGGCCGGCCGGGCCGGCTACGACACTGCCGGGACCGTGGTGGTCCAGGCACCCGAGCACGTGATCGAAAACGTCAAGGCGATGGCCAAGGCCACGGCCAAGTTCGGCGACGACCAGAAGAAGCTGCGCCAGGTGGTCAAGAAGAAGCCGCCGGAGGGCTTCGTCTCCTGGGGCGAGCCCACCTACAAGCGCCTGGTGGAATCCGTACCGGACCCGCTGGGCTCCAGCTTCACCGTCACCCACGCCATGTTGATGAACCTGATGGAACGCCCAGGCGACCCGTTCAAGGCCGCGCGACGCCTGCTGACCGAAAACCACGAACCGCGCGCCGCGCAGCTGCGGCTGATGAAAAGGGCCCTCGGCATCTACCGCGAACTGCTGGCGGCCGGCGTCGTCGAACGGATCCCGCCGGCGGAACAGGGCCCGGACGGACGCACCGTCCGGCTCACCGTCCACCTGCAGGCGAACTTCGCGCTGAACCAGCCGCTGTCCCCCTTCGCCCTGGCCGCGCTGGAGCTGCTCGATCCGGAGTCGCCGTCGTACGCCCTGGACGTCGTGTCGGTGATCGAGTCGACGCTGGAGAAGCCCCGTCAGATCCTGTCGGCGCAGCTGAAGAAGGCCCGCGGCGAGGCGGTCGCCGCGATGAAGGCCGACGGCATCGAGTACGACCAGCGGATGGCCCTGCTGGACGAGGTCAGCTATCCGCAGCCGCTCGCGGAGATCCTCGGCCAGGCGTTCGACGTGTACCGCAAGGCTGCGCCGTGGATCGGCGACTTCGAACTGGCGCCCAAGTCCGTGATCCGGGACATGTATGAGCGGGCCATGAACTTCGGCGAATTCGTCCAGTTCTACGGCCTGGCACGGTCTGAGGGCATCGTGCTGCGCTACCTCGCCGATGGCTTCAAGGCGCTCCGCCAAACCGTGCCGCAGGACGCCCTGCGCGAGGACCTGGAGGACCTCATCGCCTGGCTCGGCGAACTGGTCCGGCAGGTGGACTCCAGCCTGCTCGACGAATGGGAGGAGCTCACCTCCGGCGCCGCCCCGACCCCGCACGATGCCCCGCCTCCCCCGCCGCCGTCGCTGACCTCCAACATCCGGGCGTTCCGGGTGATGGTGCGCAACGAGATGTTCCGGCGGGTGGAGCTCTTCGCGGATGAGGACGCCGCCGCACTGGGTGAGCTCGACGCCGGCTCCGGCTGGGACGCGGAACGCTGGGAGGACGTCCTGGATGACTACTTCGAGGAGCACGAAGACATCGGCACCGGTCCGGACGCCCGCGGGCCGGGGCTGCTGATCATCACCGAGGAGCCCGGGCTCTGGAAGGTCCGGCAGATTTTCGACGACCCTGCAGGCCACCACGACTGGGGCATCTCCGCCGAGGTGGACCTGGCCGRCTCGGACGAAACAGGTACCGCCGTCGTGCGCGTGACCGACGTGAACCGGCTGTAGCCGCTAGTAAACTCGGAGCATGAGTGTAATCCGCCCCGCCACCGCCCACGACGTCCCCGACATCCTGCGGATGATCCATGACCTGGCCATCTACGAGAAGGAGCCGGACGCCGTCCGGAACACCCCGGAGATGCTCACGGACGTGCTGTTTGGCGAGAACCCGCGGGTGTACGCCGCCATGGCGGAGAACGAGTCCGGCGACGTGCAGGGCTTTGCGTTGTGGTTCCTGAACTACTCCACCTGGGAGGGCGTACACGGCATCTACCTGGAGGACCTGTACGTCATGCCGGAGGCGCGGGGCGCCGGGCACGGCAAGGCCCTGCTGCAGCACCTCGCCGCAACCGCCGTCGAGCGCGGCTACGCCCGGGTGGAGTGGAGCGTGCTGGACTGGAACGAACCCTCCATCGCGTTCTACCGCAACCTCGGCGCCGCCCCGATGGACGAATGGTCCACCTTCCGGCTCACCGGAGACGCCCTGGCCGCGTTCGGCAGCGACCGGACGGCAGCCGCCCGTGGCTGAGGCGATGCCGGAGGTTCAGGGCCCGGTGCAGCTCCCGGCGTTGGCTTCCGTGCCGCACATCGTCAAGGCCCGGCACACCTACCGCGGGATGCGCACCGCGGAGCACTACTTCGAAGTTCCGCTGGACCACTCCGATCCCAAGGGTGAGACGATCACGGTCTTCGCCCGGGAATACGTCTCGGCCGAGCACAGCGAGGCGGCCGCCGCCGAGCTGCCGTGGCTGCTGTACCTGCAGGGCGGCCCCGGCGGACGCGGCAACCGCTTCCCCGCACTGGGCGGCTGGGGCAAGGCCGCGGCGAAAGACTTCCGGATCCTGATGCTGGACCAGCGAGGCACCGGCCTCTCCTCGCCCGTGGACCGGAACACCCTGCCGCTGCGCGGCAGCGACGTTGACCAGGCAGCCTACCTGGAGCACTTCCGGGCCGACTCCATCGTGGCCGACGCGGAGGCGATCCGCCGGACCCTCGGCGCCGCACCCTGGACCATCTACGGGCAGAGCTACGGCGGCTTCTGCGCGCTGAGCTACCTGTCCTTCGCCCCCGAGGGCCTGCGTGCGGCGCTGATCACCGGCGGACTCGCGCCGCTGTCGGGCCCGGCGGACCGGGTCTACCAGGCCACCTTTCGGCGGGTGTCAGCGCGTAACGCCGAATACTTTAGCTGGTACCCGCAGGACCGCGAGCTGGTCACCCGGATCGCCCGGCACCTCCGCGAAACAGAAGAGTTCCTGCCCGACGGCAGCCGGCTCACCGTGGAACGGTTCCAGATGGTGGGCTCTTTCCTGGGCGGCAACACCCGCGTCGATGGGCTGCACCACCTGCTGGAGGACGCCTTTGTCAGCACGCCCGACGGCGAACGGCTGTCCGACGGTTTCCTGGAGCAGGTCCGCGGTCTGGTCTCCCGCGCGGCGAACCCGCTGTACGCGCTCATGCACGAATCCATCTACGGCCAGGGCGAGGCCACCGACTGGGCGGCGCTGCGCGTGCTGCAGGACTTCCCGGAATTCCGCCCGGACGCCGCAGCCCCGCTGTTGACCGGCGAGATGGTCTACCCCTGGTACTTCGAGCAGGACCCCGCCCTGCGTCCGCTCCGCAGGGTGGCCCAACTGCTCGCGGAAAAGGACGACTGGAAGCCGCTCTACGACCCGGAGCGGCTGGCCCGGAACACCGTTCCGGTGGCGGCCGCCGTGTACAGCGACGACATCTATGTGGACCGGGACCTCTCCCTGGAGACCGCCGCCGCGGTCCGGGGCCTGCAGGTCTGGGAGTCGGATGAGTTCCACCACGACGGCATCGCGGACGACGGCGAGGCGATCTTCGGACGGCTGCTCGGCATGACGCGCGCAGCCGAAGGCGCTGACGCTCTCAACTAGCGTCCGTTAGGAGGTCCGGGACCGCACGACGAGGACGGGACAGGCCGCGTGGCTGAGCACCTGGCTGGAAACGGACCCCAGGTGCAGCCCGGGAAATCCGCCGTGCCCGCGGGAGCCGACGACCACGAGGTCCGCGTGCCGGGCGGCGTCGATGAGGGCCGCGGCCGGGGAATCACCGTGGACGAGCTGCCCGGTGGCGGCCAGACCCTCATCGGTGGCGGTCTTCAGCGCGTCGGTCTGCAGGGTTTCAGCGATGCTTTGCGGGGAATCCTCGGCCGCGATTTCACCGGCGGCCGTCTCCAGCACGGCAGGATACCAGGCCATCGGCGGTTTGTTCCACACCGTGATCAGGCGGAGCTCGCCGTTGCGCTGTCGGGCCTCGTCCATCGCCCAGCTCAGTGCATTCTGCGAGCTCTCGGAACCGTCAAAGCCAACCACGATCACGAATGAGCTGTTTCCGGTCATTTGTCTTTCCTTTCACTGGCAAATCGAACGCTTAGGCGTGCCCGGCGGCCTGCATCTGGCGCAGCTCCTTCTTCAGATCGCCGACCTCGTCGCGGATTCGCGCCGCGAGCTCGAACTGGAGCTCGCCGGCGGCGGCGTGCATCTGCTCCGTCATCTGTTCGATCAGGCCGACGAGGTCCTCGGCCGGGGCCGCCGCGAGGCCGTCAGCGCGGACCTTGGAACCGCCTTTGGCCTTGCCGCGCGTCTTGCCGGAATTGGCCAGCAGCTCGCGGGTGTCCGCGTCTTCTTTGGCGAGCTGGTCGGTGATGTCGGCGATCTTCTTCCGTAGCGGTTGGGGATCGATGCCCCTCTCCGTGTTGTAGGCCACCTGGATCGCCCGGCGGCGGTTGGTCTCGTCGATCGCGTGCGCCATCGAATCGGTGATCCGGTCCGCGTACATGTGCACCTGGCCGGAGACGTTGCGTGCGGCACGGCCGATGGTCTGGATCAGCGAGGTCGAGGAACGCAGGAAGCCTTCCTTGTCCGCGTCCAAGATGCTCACGAGCGAGACCTCCGGGAGATCGAGGCCCTCCCGGAGCAGGTTGATGCCGACCAGGACGTCGAAGACGCCCATCCGCAGTTCGCGGAGCAGCTCCACCCGGCGCAGCGTGTCGACGTCGGAGTGCAGGTACTCGACCTTCACGCCGTGGCCCAACAGGTAGTCGGTCAGGTCCTCGGCCATCCGTTTGGTGAGCGTGGTGACCAGGACTCGTTCGTTCTTCGCCGTCCGGGTCTTGATTTCACCGAGCAGGTCATCGATCTGGCCCTTGGTGGGCTTGACCACGACCTCGGGATCGATGAGCCCGGTGGGCCGGATGATCTGCTGGACGAAGCCGTCCGCCTTGCCTAGTTCGTACTTGCCGGGGGTGGCGGACAGGTAGACGGTCTGGCCCACGCGGTCGAGGAATTCGTCCCATTTGAGCGGTCGGTTGTCCATCGCGGACGGCAGGCGGAAGCCGAAGTCGACGAGGTTCCGTTTGCGGGACATGTCACCCTCGTACATGGCGCCGATCTGGGGAACGGTGACGTGCGATTCGTCGATCACGAGCAGGAAGTCGTCCGGGAAGTAATCCAGGAGGCAGTGCGGGGCAGTTCCCCGGGCCCGCCCGTCGATGTGCGACGAGTAGTTCTCGATGCCGTTGCAGAATCCCATCTGCTGCATCATTTCAAGGTCGTAGGTGGTGCGCATCCGGAGCCGTTGCGCCTCGACCAGCTTGTTCTGGCTCTCCAGGAGCTGAAGGCGTTCGGCCAGCTCGTCTTCGATCCGTTTGATCGCGCGGGCCATCCGTTCCGGACCGGCGACGTAGTGCGACGCCGGGAAGACGTACATTTCGTCTTCCTCGCGGAGCACCTCGCCGGTCAGTGGATGCAGGGTCTGGATATTCTCGATCTCGTCCCCGAAAAACTCGATCCGGATCGCCAGTTCTTCGTACATCGGGATGATTTCGACGGTGTCGCCCCGGACCCGGAACGTTCCGCGGTGAAAGTCCATGTCATTCCGGGCGTACTGCATGGACACGAATTTCCGGAGCAGGTCGTCACGGTTCATCTGCGCGCCCTTGCGGAGCGTGACCATCCCGGAAATGTACTCCTCGGGGGTGCCCAGGCCGTAAATACAGGACACCGTGGCCACCACAATGACGTCGCGCCGGGTCAGCAGCGCGTTGGTGGCCGAGTGGCGGAGCCGTTCGACTTCCTCGTTGATGGAGGAATCCTTCTCGATGAAGGTATCCGTCTGCGCGACGTAGGCTTCGGGCTGGTAATAGTCGTAGTAGGAGACGAAGTATTCGACCGCGTTGTTGGGCAGCAGCTCACGGAATTCATTGGCCAGCTGGGCGGCGAGTGTCTTGTTCTGCACCATCACCAGGGTGGGCCGCTGGACCTGTTCGATCAGCCACGCCGTCGTCGCGCTCTTGCCGGTGCCGGTGGCGCCCAGCAGCACCACGTCCTTCTCGCCGTTCTGGATCCGCTCGGTCAGCTCGGCGATCGCGGCCGGCTGGTCGCCGGCAGGCTGGAACTCGCTGATAACCTCGAAGGGCGCCACAACACGCTTAATTTCCTGGGCAAGACTCATGTACCTAATCTACCGCCGCCCTCCGACAGCCGTCCCTGATTCAGCTTTGGGCGCTACCCGGCGGCCCGGCTGCGGCGTACGACGGCGGATGCCAGCCGGTCCGGCGGGCCCACTCTTCCATCCGCGGGGCGGCGTAGTCGGTGAACCAGTCCTCCTTGTCCGCTGCGTAGGCCGCGGTGGACTTGTCCACCCCGTGCCGCCGTGCCGCCCGCCGCTTTTCCGCGAGGTAGTCCGTCCGGGCGCCGGCGTCGTCGCGGAGCCAGTCACGGAAGCACAACGCGTAGCGCCAGCCCGGCGACCCCGCAGCCCGGACGTGCAGGTTCGCCGGCCGGCCGGGGTCCGCGCTGCCGTGCACACGTTTGTCCCAGTCCGCGGGATCCGGGTGCGCGGGCTTGGGGTTGTCCGTGCCGATGCCGGGCCAGCGCGGAAATCCCGCAGCGGCCAGCAGCGGCTCGAGCCGGTCCGCCGTTGCCAGATCCCGGACCGTCAGCTGGAGGTCCAGCACGTCCTTCGCGTCGAGGCCCGGAACCGCGGTGGACCCGATGTGGTCCACCGCGAGGATTTCCTCGGGCGCGACTGCCAGCAGGCGGCCGATCAGCCGGGAGGCCTGCGCGGACCAGCCGGGGTGGGCGGGACTCAGCACAGGAC
>NZ_JBFRFD010000097.1:0-8845 GCF_052114645.1 Arthrobacter sp. 2YAF22_2 | reverse complement strand
AGGGAACGGCCGGGCGCCGAGGTACTGGTGGATGATGTGCCCGGCCGTTCCCTCGGGAATCTCGCCACGGGTCTCGGCGTCGAAGATTCCGCGACCGATGGAGCCGGGGGTGAGGTCCTCGGCGGTGACCGACGAGCACCAGCCGTAGAGCTCGCCGGCAATCGGGAAGTTCTCCTGGGTGCGCCGGTTCAGCGGGCCAAGCACCTGCATCGCGGCCTGCCCCCAGCGCAGCATGTTGTCCTTCACATGCCCTTGGAACCCGATGAGGTCGGCAACGATTTCGATCGGGAAGGCGCGCGCCAGGGAATCGATGGCCTCAAAGCTGCCGCTGTCTGCGAGCTCGGCAACGAGCTTGTCAGCCTTTTCGTCGATGACGACCTTCAGGCCGCGGAGGGCTCGGGGGGTGAGGTTCTGGGACAGCGTCGCGCGCAGCTGGGTGTGCACCGGCGGGTCGGAAGCAAGCGAGGTGCCCTGCAGCGCCTCGTTCACCATGGGGTTGAAGCCGATGCTGGTGGACGAGAACGTCGCCGGATCACCGAGGGCGTCGCGGATGACGTCGTAGCGCGTCAGGACGTATACGTCGTTCTTGGGCAGGTGCACTACTGCGCCCTGCTCGCGGAGTGCAGCGTAGGTGGGGTAGGGGTCGACGAGGACGTTGTCGTCCCAGATATCGATAGCTGATTCGGTGGGTGCAGCCATGGTGCTCTCCTTGCGGATCGGTGGTGGTCGTTAAAGTGCAGGCCGTCGGTCAGACGGCGGCTTCGGCGTTAGCCTCGGTGGTTTCCGCGACGGCGTCCGCGGTGGGCGCCGAGGAGCGGGCTGAGATGAAGAGGGTAAGGATGGCGGAGATCGTCGCCGCGATGCCGGCGACGAGGTACACCGTTTGGAAACCCTGGCCGAGGGAAGCGCCCGCCGCGCCCTGGATCTGCTGCTGCGCGGCGGTGAGAGCCTGGACCATGCCGTTGACGGCCTGGGCGGGAGCTCCGCCGGCCGCTGCCTGGCCGCTGAACTGCGCGATCACACCCTCCCAGCCGGAGAGGAATCCCAGCGGCGGCACCTGGGAGAGACCGGCGACGGCGTTGGCGGGCAGTCCCGCACCGCCGAGGATCCCGCCGAGCGGGCCCGCGAAGAGCGAGGCGCCGACGCCGAACGCGATGGCCGAGCCTACGACCGGGCCGAGCGCGAAGCCAAGGTCCCGCAGAAGGTTTGTCGTCGCGGAGGCCATGCCGATGTGCTGGGCCGGGACGGTATTGATCGCCACCGCAGTGACCGAGCCGACGGTGAGCGCGAATCCGATGCCCAGCAGCAGCAGCGGCGGAACGAATGCCGTCCACGGGGTACCGCCGAAGGACTCCGGCGTGCCCAGGGAAAACGTCGAGAGCCAAAAGCCGGAGATTGCCATGAGGGCGAAGCCCGAGGTCAGCACCCAGCGCGGCGCGACGTGGTGGATGAGCCAGCCCACCACCGGGATGAAGGCGAACGCGGGGCCCTGGATGAAGACGAACAGCACGCCGACCTTCCAGGTCTCGGCCAGTGCCAGACCGCCGACGGAGACGCTGGTGCTGAAGCAGATGGCGAGGAAGGCGAACATGCCGGTGACCGCGACGATTCCGGTGATCGAGTAGGCGCTGTTCTTGAACAGGGACAGGTGGATGAGCGGCTGTTTGGTGCGCATTTCGATGACGACGAAGGTGACCAGGAGGATGCCGCCGACGACATAGCCGGCAAGGACCTCCCACGAGCCGAAGCCCGCATCGACAGCCTGGACGGTCGCGAAAAGCACCGCGATCAGCCCGAGGGCGAGGGCGAACTGGCCCGGCAGGTCGAGCTTGCGTCCCTGGGACGCAGCGGAGTCCTTCGCCCGGAGCGCCACGATCAGGACGACGACGGCGATCGCCGCCGCCACAAGGTAGGCCACCCGCCAGCCGCTGAACACGTTCGGCGCACCGGGCCCGGCGCCCGGCACCGTGAATAACTGCGCGGTGAGCCCGGCGAGGACAGGCGAGATGACCGCGCCGAGCGAGAGGAATCCGGCCCAGGTAGCAATGACCCGGGCGCGCTGCCGGTGGTCCGGGGTGATCGCAGCAATCATGGACAGCGAGATGGGGAAGAGGATGCCYGCCSCRATGCCGCCGACSGCCTGGGCGRMGATCATCATCTCGGTTGTCGGCGCCAGCGCARCCAKGACGGAGCCCACGACGCTCAACCCCGCTCCGGCGTACAGCAGCTTCTTGCGTCCCAACAGGTCACCCAGGAGGCCCCAGCTGAGCTCGAACACCACGATGCCCATCAGGAACATGCCCGCAATCCAGGTCAGGCCCGCGCCCGAGGTGTGGAATTCCGCGGCGAACGTGCCGGTGAGCGCGCCCGGGAGGGCGTTGGTGATCTGCGCGAGTGTCACCGCGCTGTAGGCGGCCACGAACGTCGCTCGTACCGAGCCCTTGTTCGACACCGTGATGGTCTGACTCATCGATGAAACTCCTTTGTTTCCGGTCGATTCTCGGGTACTGCGCGATGGACCGACCCATTTGTCTTCTAATGCCGTGCGGACCACAAGATTGGCAGGGCCCTTAGTGAGACAGTCTGACCGCAAGCTTTACATCGTGTCAATACATTTTATGATGTGGGTAACATTCGGGCGGCCTCATCGGGGACGCTGGAAGTGCCTGCCGGCGGGGTCCGGGCTCCTCTTGTCATTCCCGGCCGCGTCCGCGAACCTTGGGAAATGGAACGGCCGGTACAGCCGTGGAGTACGGTGGTCGGCTTCGGGCTGGTCAGCCTGGCCACCGATCTGGTCTCCGACGGCGCCCGTCCGCTCGCCGGGCCCCTGCTGGCCCAACTGGGCGCGTCCGCCTTGCTGGTCGGGCTCGTCACCGGCGCGGCCGAGGCCGCCGCGCAGGGCTTGCGCCTGATCTTCGGACCTTGGGCGGACCGCACGCGCAAGTACTGGACCTTCACGATTGTGGGCTACGCCCTGACGGCCGTGTGCGTGCCGCTGCTGGCCTTCGCCCCGGCTGCGGGCGCCGTCGGGCTTTCGCTCGCGTCGGTACTGATCATCGGGGACCGGGTGGGCAAGGCCGTGCGGAGTCCGGCCAAGACCGTGTTGCTGGCCTCCGTGGCCAAACGCGTCGGGCGCGGCCGGGGCTTCGCCGTGCACAAGTCGCTGGATCTTACCGGGGCGTTGCTGGGACCGGTCATTGTCGCTGCGGTACTGGCGGCCACCGGAGTCCTGTCGGCGGCGTTCGCCGTCCTGGCCGTCCCTGCCGCGATTGCACTGGTGCTGCTGGCCTGGCTGCGCCGCCGGGTGGCCGAGCCGGCCGCTTCGGCCGGTACCAGCGCGGCCGGTACCAGCGCGGCCAGCGCGGAGGGCGCGGCCGGCAGCGCGCCGTCGTTGTTCTCGGGAGTCTTCCTGCTCTTTGCCGTGTGCGCGTTGTTCTGGAGCGCGGGCCTCGTGGCGTTCGGCGTCATCGCCTACCACCTGACCACCGCAGCGGCAGTTCCGGCGCCAACCGTGCCGCTGCTCTATGCCGGCGCGATGGGTGCGGCGGCGGTCGGCGCCCTCGGCAGCGGCGTGCTCTACGACCGGATGGGGCCGGCTGTACTGCTGGCCCTGCCCGTCTTGATCGCCGCCGTCCCCGTGCTCGCCTTGTCCGACGGCATTGTCCCGGTGCTGGCGGGCGTGGCCATCTGGGGAACTGCCACCGGGGTCCAGGACTCCACGGTGAAGGCGCTGGTTGCGGACCTCGTTCCGGAGGCAAGGCAGGGGACGGCTTATGGCGTCTTTGCCGGGTTCGAAGGGGTCGGGGCGCTGGCCGGCGGCGCACTCTATGGCGCCCTCTACGACACGCGGACCGCGCTGGTCACCGTGGTCGCCGCCCTGCAGGTGGCTGCTCTGGTGCTGTTGCTCCTGACCGTGCGCCGAGCTAGCGGCTCCAGACGGACGAGGCGCCGGAGTGCCCGGTAATGATGCTCTGGTAGACGAAGAAGGCCCCGATCAACGCTCCCGCGACCAGCAAGACAAGACGCACCACCCGGTGTTCGCGCAGCCGCCCGAGGAAGCTGAACCGCCGCCCGATCGGTTCGTAGCTGGCAACGATCATCGCGGCGACAATCACGAAGAAGAAGACCGAGACGATTTTGAGCACGTCCCCCTGCTGGGCATGGGCCTGGATCATCGCCGTCGCCGGCCGGGCCTGCTGGAGCTGCTCCCCTGCCTGCGCCGTCACCACCGAGATCGGGACCAGCACCAGAGCCAGAACGCCCAGCGGCCAGGCCAAGTACCGGCGCCAGCGGGCTGCCACTGCGTAGACAATGGCCGCGAGGCCGGCAATCGGTCCCAGCACCACCACCGCGTGGACCAGAAGGATATGGGCCGGGAGTCCGGCTATTAAAATCACGTGGGCTCTCCTACGGTGGACGTGGGCTGCGCGCCCCCGGCTCGGGGGCCGGAGCTTCTATGATTCTTGCATGGCACTGCGTGAGCTGGCGGGCATCGCGGCGCAGCTCTATGCGCTGCCGTTCGACGAATTCGTCGCGGGGCGCACCGCCGTGGCCAAGGGGTTGCTGGCCGCGACCCCCGCGACGCCGGAGTTGCGCTCCCGCGCAGCGGAGGTCCGGTCCCTGCCCAAGCCCTCGGTGGGCGCCTGGGCCATCAACATGCTGGCCTGGCAGCGGCCGGAGACGTTGCGCGCGGTGGCCGAGCTGGGACTGGCCATGCGCCAGGCGCAGGACGCCCTCGACGCCGCCACGCTCCGCAGCCTCACCCAGGAGCGGCGGAAGGTGCTGGCCGGTGCGGTCGCGGAAGCCCGCTCCGTCGCGCAGCAGCAGGGCCGGACGATCAGCACCGCGATCGCGGCCGAAGTGGAGCAAACCCTGCGTGCTGCCACCGCCGACGAGGGCGCGGCCGCTGCGGTCCGGAGCGGCCGCCTGCTCCGGGCGCTCTCCGCTGACGGCGTCGACGTCGTCGAACTCGATGGCGCCGTCGCCGTTCCCGAGGCCCCCGGAATGCCTCCGCCGCCCGGGCGGACGACGCCGGGCCCTCCCCTGGCATCCGACAGGCCGCGGCTGCAGGCTGTCCGGCAGGAGCGGCCGGCGCCCAGCCCCTCTGCAACGGAACGGGCCAGGGCGGCCCTGCAACTGGCCTCCGAGGCCGCCAGCTCCAGCGCAGCGGAGGCAGAGCGCGCAGCCGGCGAGCGGAGCGAAGCGGCGGATCACGCTGCCGCGCTGGCCGAGGAAGAGGGCCGGCTCAGGGAAGAGCTGGCGCGTGCCGAGGCCGGGCTGCGGCAGGCCCGCCAGCGCCTCGACCTCGCCTCCGCCGCCGCGCAGCAGGCCGCCCGGGCCGCGGACAAGGACCGCCGCCGGGAAGACCTCGCCCGCGAACGGGTACTGCGTCTTGGCAACACGCCGGACCGCTGACCGCTTAGTGTCAGAGGCCGGTTGCAGACTTAAGCCATGGAAAAGCAGTCAGCACGTCAGCAATCAGCAGGCCAGCACTGGGAAGTCACCTATCTGGACACCGAGTGCGGCCGGGTCCGCACGGAGGGGTTCGACGACTCCACGGAGGCCGAACGCTTCGCCAGCCGCCAGGTCAGGGACGAACACGGCTGGGCCATGATCGATGCAGTGCGGCCCCGCCAGAACCGGGCAGCGGCCTAGCCGCCACGCGAAAGGGCCCCCACCCAACGGTGGAGGCCCCATCACAGGACGGCTCAGGCGAAGTCGGACACCGCCGGGTCCGCGCCGATGCGCCCGGCACCCTCGGCGCTGCGGTCCAGGCCGTTGATGGCCTGCACGTCAGTCTCGTCGAGGGTAACGTCCAGAGCCGCGTAGTTCTCGCGGATCCGGGACTCGGTGACCGACTTGGGAATTACCACATTGCCGATCGCGAGGTGCCAGGCGATGACCACCTGCGCCGGCGTTGCACCGTGCTTGGCGGCGATCTGGGCGATGACCGGGCTGTCCAGCAGCTCGCCGCCCTGGCCCAGCGGCGACCAGGCTTCGGTGAGAATGCCCTTGGAGGCGTTGAATTCGCGCAGCTCCGCCTGGCCGAAGAACGGGTGCAGCTCGATCTGATGGATGGCCGGCACGACGCCGGTCTCGTCGATCAGGCGCTGCAAGCCCTCCTTGGTGAAGTTGGAGACGCCGATCGTCTTCACCCGGCCCTGCTTCTGGAGTTCGATCAGCGCCTTCCAGGTGTCCACGTACTTGTCCTGCTTCGGCTGCATCCAATGGATCAGGTAGAGGTCCAGGGTCTCGAGGCCCAGCCGCTCCATGGATTCCTCGAAAGCTTTGAGCGTGGACTCGTAGCCCTGGTCGGCGTTCCACAGCTTGGTGGTGATGAAGAGTTCTTCAGGCTTGAGGCCGGAGGCCTCGATCGCGCGGCCCACGCCTGCTTCGTTTCCGTAGATCCGCGCAGTGTCGATGTGCCGGTAACCGGCCTCGAAAGCCTGGCCGACCACCTTCTCGGCGACGTCGTCCGCCACCTGCCATACGCCGTAGCCGAGCTGCGGGATGGTGTTGCCGTCATTGAATTTCAGTTCAGGGGAAGAAGTCATCCGTTTATCCTGCCAACCGACCGCCCGCCAGGCTAGTGGTTTGGCGCCACTAAGCTAGGCGCTTAACCCGGAATATTCGGGCGTCAGTCCCGTTCGGCCGTCTCCGCAAGCCGCCGTTCGGCGTCGTCAATGTGTTCCATGACGGACTCCGCGCGGCGCCGCACCGACGCCGCGCCCACCGGCACCGGCCCGACGGCGAGGCGCAGCATCGCCGCCGCTTCCGCGGTCATGGCCAGCGAGTTGCCCGCCGTCGAGAGTGAACGGTGCACTCCGGCGAGGGCGCCGGGGATGTCCAGACCGTCGCTGGGTGAGCGGCGCTGCGCTTCGATGCAAATTTGCCGGACCCGGCCGGCGAGGACCGCCAGCTCGTTGGCGATTTCCACCAGTTCGGCGTACAACGCCTCGTCCTCCACACCTTCGAGCACCTGGTGGTAACGGTCCAGGCCCCGGACGAAACGGTCATGGGCGCGCCGCCAGAGGCCCTTGCCGAGTTCGACGTCGTCCTTGCGTCCCTGCCGCRCGGCGCTGAAAAATCCCAACCGGTGTCCTAGAGGTACTGGCCGGGACCGTGGTCCGGATCGGCGGGTTTGGCGGGCTGCGAGGGATCCGCGCCGGCCTGCGGTTCGGCTGCGCGCTGGGGCTCACCGTTTTCGCCGATGATGACGCCGGGCGCAATCATGGTGCCGGGCGGCAACTGGCGGAGCTGCAGCTGCGCGGCGGCGTGCTCGCGGGCGGCGTGCTGGGCCGCGATGGCGGCCTGGATGCCGTGGAACAGCCCTTCCAGCCACCCGACCAGCTGGGCCTGCGCGATCCGCAACTCGGCGTCCGAGGGCGTGCCGTCTTCCGGGAACGGCAGATGGATGCGCTCGAGTTCCTGGACCAGTTCGGGCGCCAGCCCGTCTTCGAGTTCCTTGATCGAGCGTTCGTGGATTTCGGCCAGCCTCGCACGGGCCGCGTCGTCCAGCGGAGCGGACTTCACCTCATCCAGCAACTGCTTCAGCATGGTACCGATCCGCATGACCTTGGCTGGCTGATCGACCAGGTCCTGGAGGTGGCTTGCCCGGCTGCGCGGGGCCGAATCGTGGGAATCGGACGAAGGCGGACTCAGCCGGCCGGCCGCTGCGCCGTTTGCGGGCGTGCCGGGCGGCGTGGCTGCCGTAAAGACGGGATCGAACGGTGCGCCGTCCATCGGAGTGTCCTCCCTCGGTGTGCCGTCGCCGGACTGAGTATCGATCGGATCGCTCATGGCTTCATACTCTCACGCGCGGGCGCGGAGGGCGGGTCTGCATGATGCCGCTGTGCACCGCCGCGAACTGTCCGGTACGGCCGCAATCCGGGGCACGGGATTTGGTTTGCAGACGGGTCCCGGCGTCGACGCCAGCCATCCCCTGGGCGGGGTCCATTGTGGGTCCGCGGCGCAAACGCAGCGGGGCGCCGCCGGGAACTGGTGTTCCCGGCAGCGCCCCGCCCCGGTACCGCGGCTTAGCAGCAGCGGCTTTGCGGGTTGTTATCCTGGCGGTCCGAGTGGTCCCGCCAGAAGGCCCGCTCGGACATCGGCAGCCCGTCATGGCCTGAGGCGTGATGATGCTCCAGGTACTTCTTGTAGGCATCGGCTCCGAGGACGCCGCCGAAGTACGCGGCAAATCCCCGGAATCCCGCTAGGAGCGCTTTCATGGCAGCCGCCCTCAGTGCCCGGCGGAGTGTTCGAGCTGCTGGTCCGCGGGCAGCTTCTTCCATTCCGCTTCCAGCTCTCGTTCCGCCGCGGTGGGAATGAGCCCTGCCGGTGCGAAAATACGGGACGGCTGCGCAGGATCCTCAAATTCCACGTTGACGACGCCGGCAGAGGCGTTGCGGAACGCCTTCGCGGTGGCGATCAGCGCCGTGATGATGACGATGATGCTCAGCACCACGAAGATGACCGAGAGCCAGCCCTGGATCATCGTGTTGCGGACCACGGCTTCCATCGCGGCCTGCGTCTTGGCCGTCCCGAAGGAGGTCTTGCCGTCCGCCAGCGCCTTGGCAAATGCGGCGTTGTTGGCGAAGTACCCGACGGCGGGGACCGGCGAGAAGATCTTGTGGAAGCTCGCCGTGATGGTGACGACGGCCGCGAAGGCCAGCGGCAGCGCCACGATCCAGAGGTACTTGAAGCTGCCGCGCTTGGCGACGATGGCGAGGACCACCGACAGGGCAATCGCTGCCAGCAGCTGGTTGGCGATGCCGAACAGCGGGAACAGCGTGTTGATGCCGCCCAGCGGGTCGGTGACGCCCATCAGCAGCACGGCGCCCCACGC
>NZ_JBFRFD010000096.1:0-8850 GCF_052114645.1 Arthrobacter sp. 2YAF22_2 | reverse complement strand
GTACTGCGGGGCCGTCGGCTGCTGTCCGTAGCCCGGCGCCTGCTGCCCGTACTGGGGCGTGGTCTGACCATACTGCGGGGCCGTCGGCTGCTGTCCGTAGCCCGGCGCCTGCTGCCCGTACTGGGGTGCGTTCTGGCCGTACTGCGGAGCCTGCTTGCCCGACTCGGGTCCGTCCGGGCTGGAAGGCTCGACTGGCGGGTTACTCATGGCGGTCCTTTGCATTTCGGTGGCGGGATGGGTTACCGGGACCGGTGTCAGAACCCGCCCCAGCGTGGTTTAACTCCACCGTACCCCGGGGCCACTGAGGTTTGGGTCATTCCCCAGAGGTATTCTCGGCCAGCGCCCGCCATCGTCGTGCGGTGCTGCAAGCAGGCCGCCGAAACGGCGAGAGCCGCTCCCACTTGGGGCCGCTCTCAAGTCCGGCGCGGACTACGCCCAGATGTACTCTTCGGCGATCGCCCCGTCCCTGGGATCGTTCTCTGATTCGGGGACTAGAACCGGCCCTTGAAGGCGTTGAACCACGACTGCGAGTTGGGCAGCCACATCAGGACGGTCGCGGCCACGCTGATCACAAAGCCGGGCCAGCTGCCGCCTCCCGCGATGCCCGTGCTGAAGGCTGCGAGGACCAGGCTCACGCCGGCGGCGATGGTTAAGGCGAATCGGGCCCATTCCCAGCCCTCCTTCATCTTCATCGCGAGCGTGACCTGGGCCCCCGCCAAGGCGAGCGCGATCAGAACCAGCAGCATTAGCAGGATGCCCGCCGGCGGTGACACCACGAAGAGGACCACGGCGCCGAAGAGCCCGATCACTCCGGCGAGAAGTCCCAGCAGGCCYCCAACCACCCAAACCCAATAGGAGATCTTCAGTTCCGGGGGCATCGACGGGAGTGTAAAGATTCCGGAATAGCCACCCGCCGGCCAGACTTCATGGAACGTGCGCGGCCGGTCGGCAGGCCACTCGAAGCGGAACCCGCCGGGCCGGCCGGGACCGCCTGACTCCTCCGACGCCCTGGCCGGACCCGGCTGTTCCGCACTGGCGGGTGGGACGTTTCCCGGCTGCGGGGGAGTGCCGCGTGGCTGTTCGGGCTTGGGGACGTCACCGGTGTTGCTCATGATTTTCACTTTAGACTGCGGGACCAGCGCTTCCTAGCAACCTCCCGCGGCGGTGCGGAGTCCGGCCAAACACCCCCCCGATGGAGCGCGCCGGATGCCGGACCGCCTAAGCAAGACACCCCGCTCCATCCAGGGATGGAGCGGGGTGTCTGAAGCGTCTCCGACGGTGGCCGGAACAGCCTGTCCGCCCTCAGGGGGCGGCACGGACTACGCTGCGGGGGCGATGAAGGCCAGTTCGAGGTTGATGGCAACCTTGTCGCTGACCAGCACGCCACCGGCGTCGAGGATAGCGTTCCAGGTCAGGCCGAAGTCCTTGCGGCTGATGGTGGTTTCGGCGGTCAGGCCGGCGCGGGTGTTGCCGAACGGGTCAACGGCCACGCCGTTGAGCTCGGTCTCCAGGGCCACCGGGCGGGTGACACCCTTGATGGTCAGTTCACCCACCAGTTCGTAGGCGTCGCCCTTGGGGACAATGGCGCTCGAGACGAAGGAGATTTCCGGGAACTTCTCGACGTCAAAGAAGTCCTCGCCGCGGACGTGGCCGTCGCGGTTGGCATCGCCGGAATCGAAGCTCGCCGTCTTGATGGTGGCGTTCACCTTCGAGTCACTGACGTTTTCGGCGAGGTCCAGGGTTGCGTCGGCCTCCTTGAACTGGCCGCGGACCTTGCTGATGCCTGCGTGACGGACGCTGAAGCCGATTTCGCTGTGCGAGGGGTCGAGGGTCCAGGTGCCGGTGGTGAGGTTGGCGGGAAGTGCCATGGGGTTCTCCTTGGGTCGGGTGGGTGGTGCACAAGTTCTACTGAGCGTGGGTCGAAGCCCTATTTATTGAAGCCTCAACTAACCGCTTCACCCAGTATAAACATGCATTTGCATCTTTTATTCCGGCGTTGGGGAACATTTCTTCAAAAGTTTGAGTTCTACTTCTCGTAGAAGATTTCGCCATTGCGCCTGCCCTTTGAGAAACTGGTACACATGCCCCAAGCCACTGTTCATTTGCTCCGCCACGGCGAGGTCCACAACCCCGAGGGTGTCCTGTATGGCAGGCTGCCGGAGTTCCACCTCTCCGAACTGGGCCAGGAGATGGCCCGGACGCTGGCAGAGCACTTCAGCGAACGTGCCGCGCAGGGTGCCAAGATCGTGCATCTCGTAGCCTCCCCGTTGACCCGCGCGCAGGAAACCGCCCAGCCGATCTCGCAGGCCCTCAACCTTGACATCGTCACGGAGGAGCGGATCATCGAGGCTGCCAACTACTTCGAGGGCCTCCACGTCTCCAAGGCCGAACTCCTGAGGCCGAAGCACTGGCCGATGCTGCGCAATCCGCTCCGGCCGTCCTGGGGCGAGCCGTACCGGGAGCAGGCCGCGCGGGTGACCGCGGCCGTGCAGGATGCGCGGCTGCGGGCCATCGAACTCGGCGGCGACGGCGCAGAGGCCATCCTGGTCAGCCACCAGCTGCCCATTTGGGCCGCCCGGCTCAGCGCCGAGGGCCGGCCGTTGTGGCACGACCCGCGGAAGCGCGAATGCACGCTCACCTCCGTGACATCGCTCGTGTTCGACGACGCCGGGACGCTGCTGCGCGTGGACTACAGCGAGCCTGCCTCCGCCCTCCTGCCCGGTGCGTCCAGCACCCCCGGGGCCTGAGCATGTTGGGAAACGACCCGCGGCTGACCCGCCGCAGCCTCCTCACCGCCGGCGGCGGGGCGCTGGCCCTCGTGCTGGGGCTCTCCGGCTGCGCCCAGGAGGACGCCCTGGCCAAGCAGGCCAAGGCGGGTGACAACAAGAACTACGTCGCGGGTGACGGCTCGGTGACCGAATTCGCCGTCGCCGACCGGAAAAAGCCGGTGGACATCAAGGGGACGTTGTTCGACGGTACCGCCGTCACGGCGTCGGCCTTTCCGGGCAAGGTCACGGTACTCAACTTCTGGTTCGCCGCCTGTGCCCCGTGCCGGGTGGAGGCGCCGTCGCTCGAATCGCTGCACCAGGAGTTCAAGGGCCAGGGCGTGCAGTTTTACGGCGTCAATCTGCGCGATGAGAAGCCGACGGCGGAAGCGTTCGACAAGACCTTCAACCTGACGTATCCGAGCTTCAACGACAAGGATGGGGCGGTCCTGCTGGCCGTGTCCGGACTCGTTCCGCCCGGCGCTGTCCCCACCACACTGGTGCTCGACAAGCAGGGCCGGGTCGCGTCCCGGGTGCTCGGCGAAATCCAGAAGGGCACCCTCAAGTCCCTCATCGCCGCCGCCGTGGCCGAGTGATCGAGTAGATGACCCCGTGAACAGCCCCTTCGCCGAAGCGATCCTGAGCGGATCGCTGCTGCTCGCCATCCCGGTGGCGCTCTTGGCCGGCCTCGTCTCCTTCCTCTCGCCCTGCGTGCTGCCGCTGGTGCCCGGCTACCTCGGCTACGTGACCGGGCTGACCGGCGTCGACCTGCAAAAACAGAAGCGCGGCCGGATGCTCGCCGGAATCGGGCTGTTCGTACTCGGCTTCTCGGTGATCTTCGTCCTCCTCGGCGGCGCTTTCGGCCAGCTGGGAACGCTGATCACCGGCTCGCAGAACGCGTGGATCACGCAGCTCCTGGGCCTGCTGGTGATTGTGATGGGCGTGGTCTTCATGGGCGGCTTCGGCTGGCTGCAGCGCGACGCCAAGATCCAGGCCAAGCCGCCGGCCGGGCTGTGGGGAGCGCCGCTGCTGGGCATTACGTTCGGCCTAGGCTGGGCGCCGTGCATCGGCCCCACCTATTCGGCCGTCCAGCTGCTGAGCCTGTCCGGCGGTTCCTCCGCGGCGAAGGGTGCCCTCCTGGCCTTCGTGTATAGCCTTGGGTTGGGCATTCCGTTCCTGCTGATCGCCCTGGCCATGCGCCGCGGCGTGGGCGTGCTGTCCTTCTTCCGCAAGCACCGGCTCGCCATCCAGCGCACCGGCGGCGGCATCCTGATCGTGCTCGGCGTGCTGATGGCCAGCGGCGTATGGGGGGCCTGGGTTTCCGGGCTGCAGTACTGGTTCCAAACCGATGTGACATTGCCGATCTGATGAGCGAGCGAGTGAACGTAAAGAAGAAATCCCCGGCCCCCGGCACGCCCGAAGCCGGTACGCCTGAACCCGGCACGCCTGAACCCGGCACGCCTGAACCCGGCACGCCTGAACCCGGCAGCAGCCCCGCCGGGGCCGTTTCCGCGGCCAAGGCCGGCGCCGTCGTGCCCACGCTTGGTCCGCTGGGCATGCTCCGCTGGGCATGGACGCAGCTGACCAGCATGCGCACCGCGTTGTTCCTGCTGCTGCTGCTGGCCGTCGCCGCCGTGCCCGGATCGCTGTTCCCGCAGCGGCCGACCAACCCCGCGATCGTCACGCAGTACATCAAGGACCACCCGGACTACGGCAAGATCCTGGACTCGCTGCAGCTTTACGACGTGTACTCCTCAGCGTGGTTCTCCGCCATCTACATCCTGCTGTTCATCTCGCTGATCGGCTGTGTGGTGCCCCGCGCTATCGCGCACTACAAGGCCCTGCGCTCCCAACCCCCGCGGACCCCTGCCCGGCTGTCCCGGCTGCCCGAATACGGCACCCTGGTTATCCCCGCCGACGCCGGGATCCCGGCGTCGGGCGCCATTGATGACGCCGCAACGCTGCTGAAGAAGCGCGGCTACCGCGTTGAGGTCCGGGACCACGACGGCGCGCGGCCGTCGCTCGGAGCGGAGCGCGGCCTCTTCAAGGAGGTCGGCAACCTTGTCTTCCACACCGCCCTGATCGGCGTGCTGGTATCCGTCGCGGCCGGCGGCCTGTTCGGCTATAGCGGGCAACGGATCCTGGTCGAGGGGGACACCTTCGTGAACACCCTGGTGGGCTACGACCAGTTCAGCCCGGGCACAAATTTCCAGAGTAGCCAGTTGCAGCCCTACTCCATCCAGCTGGACAAGTTCCAGATCACCTTTGACCGCGAATCCAAGGGCAAGTTCGGCCAGCCGATCGACTTCACGGCCAACGTGACCACCAAAGAGAACCCGGACGCGCCCGCCAAGCAGGAGGTGCTGAAGGTCAACGATCCGCTCAGTCTGGGCGGCACCAGCATCTACCTCACCGGCAACGGTTACGCCCCGGTGGTCACGGTGCGCGATGGCGCCGGCAACGTCGCCATGCAGGGCCCGGTCGTGGCCAAGCTGCAGGGCGACAACTACTACTCCTCGGTGGTCATCAAGGTCCCCGATGCCAAACCGGAGCAGCTCGCCTTCGCCGGCTTCTTCCTGCCCACCGCGTTCGTCACGCCGGAAGGTGTTTCCTTCAGCGGCGATCCCGACCTGTTCAACCCGCAGCTGACGCTGAATTCCTACTACGGCGACCTCGGATTGGACAGCGGCTCCCCGCAGAACGTTTTCGAACTCGACGTCAAGAAGCTGACGCCGCTGAACGCGCGCAACCTGCCCACCAAGGGCATCGTGCTGACCCCCGGCGCCACGCAGACCCTCCCGGACGGCAAGGGCACCATCACGTTCGATGGCGTGAAGCGCTACGTCGGCGTCGACATCCACCACAACCCGGGCCAGGCTTACGCGCTGTTCTTCGCGCTGCTCGCCGTCGCCGGGCTCGTCACCTCGCTCTACGTCAACCGTCGCCGCGTCTGGGTCCGCACCGGAACCCACGCGGATGGCCGGACCATGGTCGAGTACGGCCTCCTGGCCCGCGGCGAGGACCACCGGCTCGCCGGGGAAGCGGCCGCGGTCCGCGCCCTGCTGGCGGCCGCCTGGCCGCTGGACGACGCCGATTCCCAGCCCGCTCCCAGCGCCAAGGCGGATAATGGCCGCGCGGAGACCGGCGCAAGCGGTCCCGCGGGCACCGCGACGTCACTGGAACACCCCACAGCAGACTCCATCCAGTCCATAGCAGGCTCGCCTGCGTCAAAGAAGGATCAGTAATTCCGATGATCAACGAAACCATGGGCCAGTACAGCGAGCTCTTCATGCTGCTCGCCGCCGGTACCTACACGGTGGCCTTCATCGCGTTCGCCTGGGACCTGGCCAAGAGCAGCAAAACCCTGCGCGCGGTGGACCTGAAGGCGGCGGAACTGTCCGGCGCCGAGGTGGCCCGGGTCCCGGTGGGCGCCGGCGTCGGGGCTTCCTCCGCAGCCGTTGACCGTGCCGACTCCGACGTTAGCGGCCCGGCCGGGCGCGCCGAGCGTCCGACGTCGTCCGCGGCGCGCAGCGACGGAGCCGGGCAGACCGCCGACGGCGCCATGCGCTACTCCGCCGAACGGCGCGTTCCGGCCCGGGTGGCCGTCGCCCTGACGGTGCTGGGTGTCGCGATCCACGCCGCGGGCGTCATCACCAGGGCCCTCGGCGCAGGCCGGGTGCCGTGGGGCAACATGTACGAGTTCCTGACCACCGGCGCGTTCGTGGCCGTGGCGGTCTTCCTGCTGGTCCTCATCCGCCGCGACCTGCGCTTCCTGGGCACCTTCGTGGTGGGCCTCGCGATCATTATGCTCGTTGCAGCCTCGGTGGCGTACTGGACGCCGGTGGGGCACCTCGTCCCGGCGCTGCAGAGCTACTGGCTGGTCATCCACGTCTCCATCGCAGTGCTGTCCTCCGCCCTCTTCACCCTGACGTTCGCAATGTCCGCGCTGCAGCTGGTCCAGTCGCACCGGCAGAAGACCATTGCCGCCGGCGGGGCCGACAAACTGGGCTTCATGCGCCTCGTGCCCAACGCCCTGAGCCTGGAAAACCTGTCCTACCGGATTAACGCGATCGCGTTCGTCGGCTGGACCTTCACGTTGATGTTCGGTGCCATCTGGGCCGAGAAGGCCTGGGGCCGGTTCTGGGGCTGGGACACCAAGGAAGTCTGGACCTTCGTGATCTGGGTGGTCTACGCCGGTTACCTGCACGCCCGTGCCACCCGCGGCTGGACCGGAACCCGTGCCGCCTGGCTCTCGATCGTGGGCTACCTGTGCGTGGTCTTCAACTTCACCATCGTGAACCAGTTCTTCAACGGACTGCACTCCTACTCGGGACTTTAGGGCCGGGGAGTCCCGGGGTTCACGGACCCCGCTGGGCTAGCCGGAGGGCCGCTGCGCTACGTGCGCGGCGGCCCTTCCGTGTTTGGGCGGCATCGTAGGGAGGGCCTCCGCTTTGAGCTCCGGCCGGTTTCCCCATTTTCTAGCCTTCCAATTTGCCAGAGATGGGCGCTATGTTCCACGGATAGCGGCCATTCCTGTCAGATGGGCGCCCGTTCAGGCCGAATCGCACAGTAGACCCCGGCCAGGTCATCAGGTGCCCGCCCTGCGCCTGAGCCCCAAACCAGGTACAGGCAACTAGTTGCCCGTACCTCGTCCGAGCTCACCGGGCCCGAGTCCGGTAGATGGCCCGTCCCCCGTCCAAGCGCTGCCCGTGCCTACCCCGTCGACTTGCCACAGCGGGCCGCTGAGCCGGCGGCTTAGCGGCCATTGCTGTCAAGTGGGCTCCCGGTTCCGGCGCCATGGCAAAGTACTTTCCGGCCAGGACATCAAGGTGCCCGTCCTGCGCCTGAGCGCTAGGCGCGATATTCGAGGGCCGGGCGCAGCCGGGCGGCAGCCAGCCCCGGATGCAGCCTACGTCGTCGACTTGCCACAGTCGGTCGCTGAGCGGGCGGCTTAGCGGCCGTTCCTGTCCGATAGGCGCCGGCCAGAATCAGCCACGGGGCGGGTAGGCTTCGGACCGGGGTCGGGTGACCAGCCGCGTTCCATCAAGGCTGCCCGCACCCGGGTAACTGCAGCCGGCTCCATCCCGAGAGCGAACGGGGTCAAATGCCACTGGGTCAAGACGACGACCCGCCACCCGGCATCCCTGGCGTTCTCATCCCGGAAGATGTCGCCGCGACGCTGGGCAGCACTGGCATGATGTCCGCCGTCGTACTGGATGGCGACCTTTTCTTTCTCATAGGAAAGGTCCGGATCCTGGATCCAGCCCCCGGTCTCGTCGAACATCGGGACGTTGATTCCGGGTTCTGGTAGGCCGTACCGAATCAGGAGCAGCCGGAGCTCGGTCTCCTTCGGGGAGTCCGTGCCGGGGCGCAGCAGAGCTCGGGCACGCATAGCCCGACGGTAGCCGGGTCTGCCTCGCTTCCCTTCTAGATACGCATCCAACCCGCTGCTCGTTGTTAGTGGGCGTCTCCGACCCAGTAAGAAGTCGCCGGCGATCACCAAGTCATCGAGGCTGAGCATACCGGCGAGGTCGAACCACGTCCGCACCGGGGAGGTGCAGCGCACTCTGGTGCCCGCCACGACCTCCTCAGGTTCAAGAGACTGCTGATGGCCCAGAACGTTCTTGCGTCGCACAGCGCGATGGCCAGGCATAGTCGTCAGATGCACGACGGACTCGGCCGTGAGGGAAGCAGGCAGCGGGAATCCCCACAACACAGCCGCGGACAGATGGCTCACGACTGCGCCGGTGGCAGCAGCCAGGCAATGAGCGCGTTCCAGCAAGCTATCCCGGGTGCCGGCCGTCGCGCGGACACCGTAGCAGAGGCTGACGAGATCACTGGCCCGGGTTCGACGTCGGCTCAGGCCTGCCAAGCGGGCCTCGGCCACGGTGAACGGCCTGTTTTGGAGCTGAGGGGGAAGCTCACTGGGTTGGCGCATGAATGAATTCTGCGCCTGACTGGCGCGGGCCAGGGCGTTATCCACAGGGCGGGCAGCGTGTGGGGGAGGAGTTGCGGCTCGTGGGCCCGTATCCTCGCGAGCTGCGGCTGCCCAACGTGGCCGAGAGACGGTCCACCACACTCGGCG
>NZ_JBFRFD010000095.1:0-8883 GCF_052114645.1 Arthrobacter sp. 2YAF22_2 | reverse complement strand
GTTGATGCCGTCCGGCAGCGAGTGGCGGATGCCGTATTTGTTGTCGAACTTGCTCTTGGTGACGGAGTCGTTGACATTGATTGCCGGGAACAGCAGCTTTCCCTGCTCGGCGAGCTGGTACAGCCGGTGGACGCCGGTGGTGGTTTCCTCGGTCACGCCGAGCAGGCGCGAGCCGATCCGGCTCCACTTCTGCGGGTCCTGCTGGAGCGAGGCACGCAGCACCTGGAGGAAGACGCGGCCTTCCTCGGACTCGTCGTCGGCTGCGGCCGGCACCGCGCCGAGCGCCTCGAACTCCGCGCCCTTGTGCACCAGCATGGTGGCGTYGCCGCCGTCGTCCAGGATCATGTTCGGGCCCAGTTCGGGGTTGGCGTCGGCGCCCGGCCAGGTCAGGATCTGTTCGGCAGTCCACCAGTATTCCTCGAGCGTTTCGCCCTTCCAGGCGAAGACGGGGACACCCTGCGGGTCCTCGACCGTGCCGTTGCCGACGACGACGGCGGCGGCCGCCTCGTTCTGGGTGGAGAAGATGTTGCAGGAAGCCCAGCGGACCTCGGCGCCGAGTGCGGTGAGGGTCTCGATCAGCACGGCGGTCTGGACCGTCATGTGCAGCGAACCGGCGATCCGGGCGCCTTTGAGCGGCTGGCTCGCGCCGAACTCTTCGCGCAGGGACATCAGCCCCGGCATCTCGTGCTCCGCGAGGCGGATCTGGTGCCGTCCCGCCTCGGCCAGCGAAATGTCGGCAATTTTGTAATCGACTGTCATGGGGATCCTTTGCGGTAACCGGGATGAAGCTGAAGGGACTGGAAGTAGTTCGGCGCCGGGGCGGCTACCGATGGGCCGGCGGCTGTTCCGTCTGCCGGGGCGCTGACTACTCGGCCGCGTGCCGGGCACYGGCGTCGGGCCGGCCGCCGTCGTGCTGGTCGGAGGGGGCGGCGGTGGCCGCGGCCAGCAGTTCCGGCGGCAGCAGCAACGGGATGCCGTCTTCGATGGGATACCGGAGCTTTTGGCCGTTCGCGTCGGGGCTCGCGGCGACCAGTTCGTCGCCYTCCTGCACCAGSGCSGAKCCSGTGACGGGGCAKCGCAGGACAGACAACAGTTCGGGACTGAKCWKTGGCATGGTGARSGCTCCCTGGAGTCGGCGCAGCAGGCGCCGGTGGCGGACCGAAATTTCAGTTTCCAGCCTACCGCCAGTTCGCCGCTCAGGAGGGTTCGCGCAGGACCCGCAGGTGCCCCCGGCGGGTTCCCTCGCCGGCAGCAGGGGCTTCGAGCGCCGGATGCGCGGCCCGTTGCCCTTGGCCGGGGTCCGTCGCCGCTGCCGGACGGGCGGCAGCTTCGCGGACGGCGTGCGCGAGGGCCAGCAGGTCGTCGGGGCCGGGGCCGGCCGGGGTGGCGGGCAGGGCGAGCCGCAGGACTTCCCAGCCGCGCGGCACGGTCAGCGAACCGGCGTGCTGCTCGCAAAGGTCGTAACAGTGCGGTTCAGCGTAGGTTGCCAGCGGACCCAGGACTGCCGTGGAGTCGGCGTAGACGTACGTCAAAGTCGCCACCGCCGAATTGCGGCAAGCGGACCTTGAACATTGACGAATTGCACCCACGACATCACAGACTACCCCTGCATGGCCCCGAGGCCCGGCATTGAAACGCTCTAGCGCGCCTGTGGCCCCGCGCCGCGGGGCGCGCGGGGCGCCATATCGCAGAAATCAGGCGCCGGGTTTAGAGTCAAGCTATGCAGTCATCGCACCAAGATCCCGGCTTTACGGTCCGGTTGGCTGACCCCGCCGGCGGCACGTCCCAGGGCAAGAGCTTCCGGGAGCGCCGCAGGAACCGGCACGGCCGCGGCCTCCGCGGCGAGCTGATGCTCCCCACGCTGCCCGGCTACCGGACCCGTTCGGACCGTTTCGATGACTTCGTCCTGGATTCGGCCCAGCGCCTGCACGATATCTGGGGCAAGCCGCTGGACGGCGTCCGCTTTGCCGTGGAAGAGATCCCGCCCGGACTCGAGCAGTTGGTGGCCGACGGCACGCAGGCGCCGATGGGCGCCTACTCGCCGGCCACCGCGGAAGAGGGTCCCGTGATCACGCTGTACCGGCGGGTGGTGGAACACGCGTGCAGCAGCCGTGACGAGCTCCAGGACCTGGTGCACGACGTCGTCGTGGAGCGCACCGCCGAAATGCTCGGTGTCCCGCCCGAGTCGCTGGACCCGGTGTACCGCCGCCGCTATTAGGCCGGCGCTCTTAAGCGCGCGGGGATGGCCCGGTCCGCCGGCTGCGGCCAAGTACAGCTAGCGCCCGAGCGTGACGGCGACCTGTTCCTGGCCCGCGGCTCCGGGCGCCAGCGGGAGGCTGGAAATGTCCGGCCTGCCATCCTGCTCCAGCACGACGGCCCCGTAGGCTGCGTCTCCTGCCGCTGACACCAGGTATCCCACCAGCGGCGACCCACCCACATCACCGGGGATCTGGACGGTGGCGGTGGTGCCGCCGGCGATGTCGGCGGTGGCCGCGGAGCGGACCTTCCCGTCGGCGGTAATCGGCGTGTAGGAAATCGTGGCACGGCCGTCCGGCGCGCCGAACATCAGAAACCTGGTGCCGGTCGCGGGCACCGGCACCACGTGCTGGCTGCCGAGCCTCGCCGACGACGGCGTCCAGGCAAAATCTCCGGCTTCGTCGGCCTTGAGCCCGCGGGTGACGCGGGCGGCTGCGGCAAACGATACGTCCGAGCTGGCGGCGATCGTGTAGTGGCCCGCCGGGACGCCGGCGAGCGACACTTCCGTGACCGCACCAGCCTTCGCCGTCACCACGCCGCCGCCGGGAAGGGGTTTCTGGCCGTCGCGACCGAACAGCTTCACTTCCACCACGGCGTCCGCGGCGCCCGGAACGGTGAGCTGGAGGGCGGGTTTGGCGTCGGCGAAGCCGGGTTTCGCGGCGAGGGCCGCCAGTCCGGCCGGGTCCTGCAGATCCAGGCCGGAAATCACCTGCCGCGCGGCGGGGGCTGTTCCCGGCACAATGAAGTCCACGCCGCCGGGCGTCAGTCCGCGCAGGACGCTCTGCTGGATCACGGCCGAGACCGGGCCGCCGGTGCTGCGCACCCGCACGCTCAGTTGCTCCTGGCCGGGTGCGAGACCGGCAAGGATGATGGCCCGGGTGCTGCCGGGAGCAACCAGCAGGCCACGGCTCCCCGGGGCCTGGATGGTTCCCTTGGCGCCGAAGAGGTCCAGGCTGACGGTGGCCGGGGTGCTGGAGGCGTTGCTGAGGTTCAGGACCGCGGTCCTGCCGACGGCGGTGTTCGCCCCGACCAGCCACAGATCGTTGGCCGGGCGCTGGCAGGCAGCGGCAGCCGTACCCCGAAGGTCCCCGTCCGTGGCGGTGTAGCTCATCACGGCACCGGCGGAGGGCTGCCGGTTTGCCTGCGYGTCGGCGCTGAGCACGCTGACAGCGTCGACGGCGCGCTGCGGCACCACGCCGGCCCGCAAGGCCGGGGCTGCGGCGGACGCGGCTGGGCCCGACGTCGCCGGAGCGGATGTCGGGACTGCCTTGGCCAGTTCCACCAGCGGGCCGCCGGTAAGCGCGGCGAGCCGGCTTCCGGGCAAGTCGCCCGCGCTGGAGCTGAGGACGACGGCGCTGACTGCACTCTTGGCGGTAGCCGACTCCGGGCTGAACTGCGGGTCCGTCCCGACCGGAGAGCCTTCGAGCAGCCGCGCCGGTCCGGGGCAGATGCCAACGCTGCTGCCGGCCGGAACAGCGGCCAGCGGTGCCGTGAGCGGTCTGCTGCCGGGGACCTGCGGGGACAACGCCGAAGCAGCCACCAATCCGCCGCCGGCTGCCACGAGCACCACACCGGCAAGGATGCCGCCCACAGTCCCCGAGAGGCCCTTCAGCCGGGCCAGCACCGGGACGGCGGGGAGGGCGCCGGGGCCGTTGCTGACGCGTCCGCTCCTGTCCCGCTTGCTCGCCTCGGCCTCTTCCGCCTGCTCGGCCGGAACCGAACGTTGCGGGGCCGCTGGCGGCTGTTCTGGAGGGGTTGCAGCGTCGTGTTCATCATRCATGCTGGTATTCCTTACGCAGCGAGCCCTCGTCCCTGGACAGCCCGGTGTTCGGGCGTCGGGCGGGCATCGGGATGGCGAGCAGGACGGTCAGACCGATCACGACGGCCTGCACTACGCCGGTCCAAAGCGCCCAAGGGTTTTCGTAGCGGATGCTCAGCTGGCCGCCCTGCGCCGGCAGGGTGAAAGCCTGCGCCCAGTCCGCGGAGGTGGCGGTCAGGCGCCGGCCGTCGAGCCAGGCGCTCCAACCTGGATCCGCGCGGTCGGCTAGGACCACCAACCGGCCTTCGGGCCCGGCCGGTACTGCGGCGTCGGCCGCTACGACGCCCGCGGGCAGCAGTCCCACGGTCGCGCCGGCCCCGTCGACGATGCGGACGCGGTGCGCGACATCGGCCGCATCGATCACCGGCTGGTTCAGCGGGCTGATCCGCCACAGCCAGCCGACGTCGGTCTGGCCGACGGCCACGAGGCCCGGGACGGCATCCATCCGGCTGGCCGTCAGCTGGGCGGCGCTGTCCGTGGACTCAAGTACCACGAAGCCGACGCCGAGCTGCTCGAGCTGCCCGCGGGGGTCCACGCCTTGGCCGGCCACGATGGTGGCAACGATCCCGCGCAGTGACGCGGCGACGGCGTCGTCCTCACGGAGCGTCTCCTTCCCCGGTGCACCCATTACCGGACGTGCGGACGCGACGGCGGACAGTGCATCCAGCCGGGTGCCGGCGCCGCGCTCAAGGGAGGCGGCGAAGGAACCGTCTTCCCGGGCGGAGATGACCAGGGTCCGGGCCTGTTCCGGCCCCTCGCCCCGGTCGATCGCCGTCGCGGGCAGCGTGCGGGCGCTGCTGGCCTGGACCAGCCGCCGGGTGCCGAGCGCGCCGTCGCCGACAGTTGCCGCGGCGCTGCCCGCACCAGCTCCGGCGCGGGGATCCGTCGTCGCGGCAGGCGGCGCAGCGGACTGTGCCACGTTTTGCGCCGCCCAGACGGCGATTCCGGCCAGCGGACCGGCGAGTAGGAGGACCGTTGCGGTGACGGCGGCGCCGTGGACCAGGATCCTGCGGGCCAGGGAGGTGCGGCCCTGGGACTTGCGGTCGGGCGATGTGTGGTCGGGCGCGGACGCGTCCGCGGCGTCCAGCAGGGCCTCGGCGCCGATCAGCGCCGCTCCCAGTAACGCGAAAGCGGCGGCGGAGACAGCCGGGCCGGGGAACGGGGTGACCATAACCTCGGCGCCGGCACCGGTGGCGACGTGCCCGGCGAACCAGCCGCCAGCCAGCATGACGGTACCGGCGGCCCAGAGGCTGCGGGCCAGCCGCGGCCGGCGGCGGCCTGTGTTCCGGCCCGGGAGGAACAACGCGCCCAGTGCCAGCAGCAGGACGGGCAGCCCTAGCAGCAGGGCAAGCAGGAGCGCCCAGGGTAGGGCCGAGGGCCCGAAGGCGGAAAGACCGGCGAGGCCGGCGCCGGGCTCGAAGCGCAGCGGCTGACCCAGCGCCTGCTGCCAGAGCGGGGCGGCGTCGAAGCCCAGCGGCAGGCCCGGATCGGCCAGCAGGGCGCGGGGCCGGTCCAGGACGGAGAGGGCAAACGGGAGGAAGAGTGCCAGGCTCGGCAGCAGCGACCACCAAAGGGTGCGTCCCCGGCGTCCCAGCAGCACGCCGAACAGCGCGATCACGAGGACGGCGGGCAGCAGCAGCGACGGGGCAGCCGCGGTGACGACTGCCAGCGCCAGTCCCGCAGCAGCAGCCGCGGTCCAGGACGGGGTGCCATTTATGCCGGGCTTGGCCGGAGGCTTCTCGGTGAAGCGCCGCTCCCCCGGAGCCGGGACGGCGTAGCGGCCGCGGCCGGGGACGGAGCCGGTGGCGCGCAGCAAAGCCAGGACGAGCAGCGGCATCATCAAATGCGCAATGAACGACCCCGGTCGTCCCTGGTTGAGCGCCACCTGCAGGGCTGGTGCCCCGGCCCAGACCAACGCGGCCGCGAGCCGGAGCCGGCGCCGCTGCGTCAGCGCCCCGGCCGCGAACCACGCCGCCAGCGCCGACAGCGGCATGGCAAGGACCAACAGCCAAGCCATGGCGCCGCTGGCATTACCGGCACCCAAGACCCCGATCAGCCAGAGCACGTAGCCGAAGGGGTCGCCGTGTCCCGGAAGGCCGGCCCCCAGGGCAATCCACCAACTGGAGGCGTGGTTCCAAATCTCACCCAGGCTGGCCGAGACCGGGATCAGCGCACCGCCAGCGACGGCGTCGGCCCGGAACACGTTCAGCAAGCCGATGAGCGAGGCCGCGGCGGTGACGAGCAACGCCAGCAGCGCCCCGTTGCCCACCCAGCCGCGCTCGGTGGTGCTCAGGGCAGCGAAATCGTCGGCGGAATCTCCGCTGGGCTGTTCGGCCAGCGGATCATGGAAGGGCGAGTCGCCGGCGTCGTCCGATCCGAGCGCTTCCATCAGCGAGCGGCGGTGCGCCCAGACCTCGCGCCGGGGCGTCTGCAGGCCCTTGATCACGGAGCGCCGGATGCGCCGGGTGCGGGCGGCATTGCGGCGGCCGCGCAGCACGGCAAGGGGGCGCCCCAGTGCGCCAAGGGTCGCCAGCAGCTGCGAGAATCCGTGCCCTGGGTCCTTGACGGCGACGCTGAGGACAAGTTTGAAGAGGCTTCCGAGGAGGGCGCCGACGGCGTGCAGCGGGACCTTCCAGGCCGAGGCATGCTTGAGCCGCAGGTGGACCTGGGCCTTCCGGGCCGCCGTCGCGGTCCCCTGCGCGTGCGGCCGATGCGAGACGTGGAACATCCTGGCGCTCGGGACCACCACCACACGGTGGCCGGCGAGCCGGTTGCGCCAGCAGAAGTCCACGTCGTCGCCGCTGCCGGGCAGCGCGGGGTCGAAGCCGCCGAGGTCTTCCCAGACATCACGGCGGACCAGCATGCCGGCGGAGTTAACCGCAAAGGTGTCGCTGCGGCCGTCGTATTGTCCCTGGTCCAGTTCGTCGGCCTCGATCAGGGTCAGGCGCTCGGCCCAGCGGCTGGTGGAGAGCCCGACGTCGATAAGCCGGCGCCCGGCGTGCCAGTCCAGCTGTTTACAGCCGGCCACCGTAACGGACGGCGCCCGCTCGACGGCGCGCAGCAGTTCGGCAAGGGCTTCCGGAGCCGGCGCAGCGTCGTCGTGCAGCAGCCAGATCCATTCGGAGTCCGCGGGTCCGGAGTCCGCGCGCCGGGGCGCGAGGGCCTGCAGCCCGGCCTGGACGGCTCCGCCCATCCCGCTCCTGGTCTGCTCGACGACGGTGACGTTGGACGTGCCGAACGCCTGCGCAAGCAGGGCCGCCGAGTGGTCGCGGGAACCGGTATCGACCCCGATGACCGAATCTGCCGGCCGCGATTGAGCCGCCACGGCCGCCAGGGTCCTGGGGAGATAGTCACCGCCGTCGTGGGTTACGACGACGGCGGTGACTCGTACTTCTTGAAGAATTAGACTGCTCGCTTCCTAAGCCGGCGGCGCTCCCGCTCGGAGAGGCCGCCCCAGATGCCGAAGCGCTCGTCGTTGGACAAGGCATATTCCAGGCACTGTGAGCGCACGTTGCACGCACCGCACACCTTCTTGGCGTCGCGCGTGGAGCCTCCCTTTTCCGGGAAGAAGGCCTCCGGATCGGTTTGCGCACAAAGCGCATCCGTCTGCCATCCCAGCTCGCCTTCATCGTCGAAGTCCTGCCGGGCGGGCAAGCCGATCCACACCGGCTGGGCGGTGGTTCCGGGGTGCAGGGTCTGGAGTTCCATTGGCGGATCGAGCGGGTCGTCGTCCGRCTCCGGGTTCCCCGCCAGCAATGCTTCGTGGGCCGCGAGGAAGGCCGTGGCCTGGTCCTGCAGCGAATCCTTGGTGCTTTCGTTGTACCGCTCAGCGGCATCCGGATCGGCCGGGTCCAAATACCAGTCGCTGGGCACGCCCCGCGAAGGGTACTTTGCCGTCGCCTGGCCGGCGACGACTTCATCTTCATGGATACGCTCTGCAAGCCCCATTGGCGTTTCCCTCTCTGATTTGCAGCCTTTGCCTGACCCTCGGACACTCGGTTGTGTGTCGGCTGATGCGCATTGGCTTTCGATACCTAATTACACGTGTGTAAGTATCCGGGAGTCAAGCGGCAGCGGGAATAATAATCACGTTCGGCGGCAATATCGGTCCACGCCACGCCCGAGATTTTTCCCAACTCCCTTGCAGTACCGGGAAAATCATCAGCGTGCTGAGCACTTTCGAAGATTTTTATTGACTTTTAGGGAAATCTGCGGTGGCCGTCCTCCGCCGGAGAAGCAAGCACCTGGCTGCACGTGTGACCGAGATCACGGTCCGCGGGCCGTGGCAAGATGACAGCATGAACATCCCGGCAATCGAACTTATGACAGCCCTGCGTTCGGGCCAGTCCACCTCCCCGCGGCTGACCTGGTACGGACCGGACGCCGAACGCGTGGAACTTTCCGGGCATGTGCTGGACAACTGGGTGGCCAAGAGCAGCAACCTGCTCCAGGACGAGCTGGACGCGGAACCGGGAACACGGCTGCGCTTGGATTTGCCCGCGCACTGGAAGTCGGTCGTACTCGCTCTGGCAGCCTGGCAGCTCGGCATGGAGGTGGTGCTCGACGACGCGGACGCCGAACTGCTCGCCACCACGGAGCCCGGCCCCGGCGCGGCAACAGGAGCCTTCGACGCCGTCATCGCGGTGGCGCTGCCGGCCCTGGCAATGCGCTGGCAGGGCGTACTGCCCTCCGGCGTCGTGGACTACGCCGCCGAGGTGCGCTCCCACGGCGACGTGTTCATGCCCCATGTGGAACCCGAAGCCGGCCGCCGCGCCGTCCGAGCCGACGGCGGCGCCGTCCACACCCAC
>NZ_JBFRFD010000094.1:0-8885 GCF_052114645.1 Arthrobacter sp. 2YAF22_2 | reverse complement strand
ACACCCGGGTGCTCTGCACGGCGTCGCTGACCGAAGGCGTGCCGCGCTGGCTCAAGGGCGAAGGCCGCGGCTGGGTGACCGCCGAATACGCCATGCTGCCGCGMGCCACCAACACCCGCTCCGCCCGCGAGTCCGTGAAAGGCAAGATCGGCGGCCGCACGCACGAGATTTCCCGCCTGATCGGCCGCTCGCTGCGCTCCATCATCGATACCAAGGCGCTGGGCGAAAACACCATCGTGCTGGATTGTGATGTGCTGCAGGCCGACGGCGGCACCCGCACCGCGGCGATCACCGGCGCCTACGTGGCCCTGGCCGAGGCCATCCGCTTCGCCCGGGAGAACAAGCTGATCGCGCGCAACGCCCAGCCGCTGGTCGACACGATCGCCGCCGTCTCGGTGGGCATCATCGACGGCGTCCCGATGCTGGACCTGCCGTACGTGGAGGACGTCCGCGCCGAGACCGACATGAACGTGGTGGTGACCGGATCGGGCAAGTTCGTCGAGGTCCAGGGCACCGCCGAGGGCGCCCCGTTCGACCGCGACGAGCTCAACAAGCTGCTGGACCTGGCCCTGCTCGGCACGGAGCAGCTCGCCGCCATCCAGCGCGAAACCCTGGCCGAAGCCCCGTGACGGCAGGCCAAACGGAAAACAGGCCCGCGCCGGCTCCCGTGTTGGTCCTGGCCACCCACAACCAGGGCAAGCTCAGGGAACTGCGCGAGCTGCTGCGCGGGCAGCTGCCCGGCGTCGACGTCGACACCCAAGTGGTGGACGCCGGCRCCGTCGGGGCTCCCGACGTCGCCGAGACCGGTGTGACCTTTGCCGAGAACTCGCTGCTCAAGGCGCGGGCCGTGGCGGCTGCCACCGGCCTGGTCGCGATCGCTGACGATTCCGGCCTGGCCGTGGACGTCCTGGGCGGGGCGCCGGGGATCTTCTCGGCGCGCTGGGCCGGGCGGCACGGGGACGACGCCGCGAACCTGCGGCTGCTGCTGGACCAGCTCTCGGACGTGCCGGACGACTTCCGCGGCGCGGCGTTTGTCTGCGCCGCGGCGCTGGCCGTCCCGGCCGTGGCCGGCGAGGAAGCCCGGGAAGTGGTGGAGTACGGCCAGCTGGAGGGAACGCTGTTGCGCGAGCCGCGCGGGACCGGCGGCTTCGGCTACGACCCGGTGCTCCAGCCGAGCGGCCTGGACCGCAGCTGCGCCGAGCTCAGCCCGGAGGAGAAGAACGCCATCAGCCACCGCGGCCACGCCTTCCGCGCATTGCTGCCCGCGATCGTCGCGGCGCTGGCGGGGGAGTAACCGCCCCCGACGGGCCGGCATGCCGGCCGGGGGAGGAGCCTGCGCTACGGCGTCTTGCGCTCTTCCTCCGGCTCGTGCTCCTCGATGAATTCCTCGACGACGTCGGTGCCGTACTTTGCTGCCTGGCGCTTGGCGATCAGGCCGCGGAGCAGTTCGATGCCGATCGGAATCACGGAGAGCAGCACGATCACGATGAAGATGATGTCCAGGTTGTCGCGGACCCACGGCACCTTGTCGCCCAGCAGGTAGCCCAGCAGTGTAACGCCGCCGCCCCAGAGCGTCGCACCGATCACGTTGTAGACGAAGAACTTCCGCTTGCTCATCTGCGCCACGCCGACGATCACCGGGACAAACGTCCGGATGATCGGGACGAAGCGGGCCAGGATGAGCGCCTTGCCGCCGTGCTTTTCGAAGAAGGCGTGGGCGCTTTCAACGTTCTCTCGCTTGAAGAGCCGGGAATCCGGCTTATTGAAGATGGCCGGACCGGCTTTGGACCCAATCAGGTAGCCGGCCTGGTTGCCGATGATCGCGGAAACGACAATCAGCGCCGCGAACGCCCAGATGTTGAACTTGATCGTGCCCGTCGCAACGAGCAGGCCCGCCGTGAACAGCATCGAGTCGCCGGGCAGGAAGAACCCGATCAGCAGCCCGGTCTCCGCGAAGATGATGCCGCAGACCAGCACAACGACCCACGGCGCCAGGGCCGGGTCGGCCAGGAAGATCTGGGGGTTGAGCCAGTCGGGGAGGAAGGAGGCCAGGTGCGGCTGGACCGGACCGGCGCCTCCGAAGGTGGTCACGGCGAATTCGTGCAGGCTAAAAGGGTTCACCCATCAAGGGTACTTGACGGGCCTGGGCCGGTTCCGGCGGTAAGGTGGCTGCGTGGGTTTGGACTTTACGGCGATTGACTTCGAGACCGCTAACGGCTTCCGCGGCTCGCCGTGCGCCGTCGGCCTGAGCAAGGTGCGCGACGGCGTCGTCGTCGAGGAGGCCTCCTGGCTGATGCGGCCGCCGGCGAACCACGACGTGTTCGACCACCACAACGTCCGCATCCACGGCATCCGGCCCGAGCAGGTGGCCGGCCTGCCCCGGTTTGGCGAGCTGTTCCCCGAGATCGGCGCCTTCATCGGCGACGACGTGCTGGCCGCCCACAACGCCGCCTTCGACCTCGGCGTGATCCGGTCCGGCCTGGAGGTTTCCGGACTGCCCGGCCCCGCCTACGACTATGTGTGCACGGTGATGCTGTCCCGGCGCTGCTATTCGTTGGTGTCCAACTCGCTGCCGTATGCCGCCGAGGAGGCTGGCGTCCCGCTGCTCAACCACCACGACGCCGCCGAGGACGCCCGGGCCTGCGCCGGGATCCTGATTGACATCGCGGCCCGCAACGGCGCCGCCAGCATCGGGGAGCTGTACCTTTCGCTGGGACTGGCCGTATCCCGGCAGCCGGCCTTCGACCCGCGCCGCGACCCGCTCTCCAAGGCCACCAGGTCGGCCATCGAGGCGCTCGCCGCCGGCCAGGGCCCGGCTTCCGCGAACCGGGCGTTCCGGCCGGGCTGGCCGGAGGAGGGAGCCAACCCGGAGCCCAACGCCGGGGCCGAACCAGACCACCCCCTGTTCGGCCAGACCGTGGTGTTCACCGGCGAACTGGCGATTCCGCGGCCTGACGCGAAGCTGCGCTCCGCCGAACTCGGCGCCCGGCCGGAAAGCCGGGTCACCGCCCGTACCACGGTCCTGGTGGTGGGGGACGGCTTTGTCGCCGCGGACCTGCGCTCGGGCCGCCTGACCGGCAAGGCGCGGCGGGTCCTGGAACTGCATGAACGCGGCCAGCAGATCGAGGTCCTCTCCGAGGGGGAATTCCTGCAGATGGTGGGCGGCCACGTGGCCGCAGCACCGTCCGCGCTGGCCGGCTAGGACATTTCGGTCACACGGCRCAACAATCGTTTCGTCCCAGTCCCGCCGCTCCTRGCCTTGGACGATGAGCAAACTGATCTCTTCACCGGCCCGCGCGGCTCAGGTTCCGGCTGCCGGGCCGCAGGTCGGCATCGACTGGCGCAAGGTCTTCGCCTTCCCCAACCCGGTGAACGAGTACTCCGCGCGGATCACCGCGGCCCTGGTGGTGCTGTTGGCACTCGTGACCCTGCTGACCGGCGTGGGCTGGGGACTGGCGGTCATCGCGGGCGGCTTCTGGCTGCGGGTGCTGTTCGGCCCGCGGATCTCGCCGTTCGGCGTGCTCTCGGTCAAAGTCCTGACGCCGCTTCTGGGCAAGAAGCGGCTCGTTCCCGGGCCGCCGAAGCGCTTCGCGCAGGGTATCGGCGCGGCCATGTCCACGGCCGCCGCTGCCCTCTTCGCCGCCGGCCTGGCACCTGCTGCCTGGATTATGCTGGCGGTCCTGATTGTGGCCGCGTCCCTGGAGGCCTTCGCCGGTTTCTGCCTCGGCTGCGCGGTCTTCGGACTGCTGCAGCGCCGCGGCCTCATCCCGGAAGATGTCTGCGAAGCCTGCAACAACATCTCGCTCAGGCGCCCGTAACCGCCGCCAGCCGTGCCGCCATGCCCCGGATCAGCTCGGGGGCCTCGAGCGCGGCCAGCCAGTCCGCGGGCAGGCACTGCTCGCCGTAGTGGGCCCCCAGGATGTTGCCCGCGATCGACGCGGTGGAGTCGCTGTCACCGCTGTGGTTCACCGCCACCGCAATCGCGGCCCGAAAGTGGTCATCCGGGCCGGCAGCCGCCGTCGTCTCCGGGGCGGTGGCCAGCACGGCGTAGAGTCCGACGGCGAGTGCCTCCTCGGCTACCCACCCCTCACCCAGCTGCCGCACCAGGTCCTCGGCGCCCAGCAGGCCGCCGTCGTCCGTTGCGCTGGCAGCGGCGAGCCGAACGGACGCCGTCAGCCGTCCGACCAGCGCCGGATCGGGTTCCTCGGCTCTCGGCAGCCGGCCCTCCTGCAGCTGCGCAAGTGCGACGGCGGCCGCCTCGTGCAGGCCGCCGCCGTTGACCAGGGAATGGATCAGCAGGCTGAACACTCCGGCGCTCTGTCGGGCCGAGGGGTGTCCGTGGGTCAGCGAGGCCGCGTCCGCGCTCATCTTGTAGACCGCCTCGGCCGGGATGTTCGGAATCAGTCCGAACGGGGCCGAGCGCATCACGGTGCCGCAGCCCTTGGAGTCCGGGTTGACCGGCCGGTAGACCGTGCCCATCTCCCCGGTGGCGAGACCGCTGAGGCAGGCGTTGCCCGGCGCGCGGCGGTGCCGGAGTACCTCATGGCCGTCAATCCAGCGCGGCGGCTGGAACGGTGCGGAGTCCGGGAGGGCCTCGCCTTGGCTGCCGAGCCAGCGCAGGTACGCGAGCCAGAGGCAGGCGTTCGTGTCAGCCGCTACCCCGGAGTTTGCCCACTCGAGCGCCTCCAGTAGGCCGTCCACCGTGTACAGCGTCATCTGCGTGTCGTCGGAGAAGTGGCTCCCGCCGCCGAGCTCCTCGAAGTCCCGCAGCCCGTCCGGCCCGAAGGCAGCCCGGATCTCGTCGATGCCATCGAACTCCACCGCGTAGCCCAGCGAGTCGCCCAGCGCACCGCCCAGCAGGCAGCCGTGGATACGGGACCGAGGGGACGGTGCGGCGGACGCTGCCGTGGTGCTGTCGGGGTCAATGCTCATGCGGTCAAATTTACCCCGGTGCTGCGCCCGAACCGGAAAGCGGTCCGGCAGGCGCCGGCCGCTGCCGGTAGGGTGCTGTTGGCGCCGTCTTCGGCAGGGCGCCCTGATCGCGGACAAGGGATACGGCAGGAGACGGATGCGCGAACCAGCGTGGCGGAAGACCGGCAGCACGCCCGACTACAGGTTTTCATTGGCCAATGAGCGGACGTTTCTGGCCTGGATCAGGACCTCGCTGGCCCTGATCGCGGGCGCGCTCGCCGTTGACCAACTGGCGCCGGGAATCGCGCCCGGCCCGGTCCGGGTGGTGCTGTGCGTCGTGCTGGCCATGATCGGAGCCGGGCTCGCGGCGCTTTCCTACCGGCGCTGGGGGCGGATGGAGGCGGCAATGCGGAACCACCGCGAACTGCCGTTCTCCGGCGTGCTCCTGGTGATGACGGTGGGTGTGGCCGCCGCGGCGTTCGTCCTGGCCGGACTGATCCTGCTGGCCGGTTGAGCACCCCGGCGCCCCGGGACCCCGGCCTCCAGCCAGAGCGGACCTCCCTCGCCTGGCGGCGCACCCTGCTGGCCCTCGTCGTCGTCGACCTGCTGATCTGGCGGAGCTGGGCGCACGACGGCGGACCGGCGTCCGGCGTCGACCTCCGGGGCCTGAGCGCCCTGACTGCAATGGCGGCCACCGTCGTGCTGGCCGGCTGCGGACTCGTGCGGGGCCGCGAGCTGCGCCGTGGATTCGGGGCGCCCCCGGCGGTCCTGATGCGGTGCGCCGCGGCCGCCGTGATGGCCCTCGCCGGGAGCACGGTCGCCGCGCTGGCTCTCGGTCGCTAAGCTCAGACCCAGCCGACGTCCAGACTCCGCTGGGAGACTTTTCCCGGCAGCAGACCCCCAAGCGAAGGAACTCCAAGAACATGACGATGCCAGTGCCGGCCTCCGAGCCGCGCGGTGCCCAGCCGTCCACCGTCCTCGACGACAGGCGGCCCGGCTTCATCGCCCGGCTCTCCGCCGAGGCCCTCGGGACCCTGTTCGTCGTGGTCGTCGGCCTGGGCGTGGCGCTGTTCGCCATTCCGCAATACAACCCTATTCCCTCCTCGCTGGCGGCCGGCCTGGCCCTCACCGCGGCCATGCTCGCCTTCGGCTATTTGTCCGGCGGCCACTTCAACCCGGCGGTGACGGTGGGCAACGCGATCGCCGGCCGGATCAGGCCGGTCGAGGCCGCCGCCTACCTCGGCGCGCAACTGGTGGGCGCCCTGCTCGGGGCCCTGGCGCTGTTTGGCGTGCTGCGCACCGTGCCCAAGCTCAACGGCACGCAGGCGGCCTTCGACACGGTGGCGGCCGGCTTCGACGCGCGCTCGGTCATCCAGGCCCCGCTGGCCGGCGTCCTGCTGGTCGAGGTGCTTGGGACGGCCCTGCTGGTCGCTGTGTACCTTGGCACCACCGCGGGACGCAATCCGGCCAGGGCGGCGGCGCCGTTCGCCGTGGGCCTGACCATGGCCGTGCTGCTGCAGTTGGGCCAGAGCATCGGGAACGCCCCGTTCAACCCGGCCCGCGCCACGGCCTCCGCGCTGTTCAGTAACCCGGACGCGCTGGGCCAGCTGTGGCTCTTCTGGGTGGCGCCGCTGGTCGGCGCGGCCGTTGCCGGGCTGGTATTCCGTGGCTTTGCCCAGACCCCGGTGCGGGCCCGCGCGGGTTCCGCCGACCAGCAGTTGGAGGATGCGGGGTCCGCCGACGCTGACGACGACGACCTTGGCGGCCTCGATGACCTTGATCACGTCGACGACGTCGACAGCGCGCCGGCCGCACCGGCCGTCGCAGCAGTCAGGGAGACGGCTCCGGCCCGCTCCGATGAGGCCCGCGACTTCTTCGACAAGCGCACCCCGTAAGGTTCCTGGCCGTCCTCGCCGGGCCGCTGCGCATTCCTGTCGGTGGCAGCCGCTAGCGTAGACGTATGCGGTTATTGCACACCTCGGACTGGCATTTGGGCCGGTCGTTCCACGGCGTCGGGATGCTCGACGCCCAGCGCGCCTTCGTCGACCAGTTGGTCGGCGTCGTCCGCGGGCAGGCAGTCGATGTGGTGCTGATCGCCGGCGACGTCTACGACCGCGCACTGCCCGGCGTCGACGTCGTCGGCCTGCTCGACGACGCCCTGGTGCGGTTGACCGGCGCCGGGGCGAAGGTGGTGCTGACCAGCGGCAACCACGATTCGGCCATCCGGCTCGGCTTCGCGTCCCGGCTGCTGGAACGCGGGGGAGTGCACCTGCGCACCCGGCTCGCCGAGCTGGACACGCCCCTGCTGCTGCCGCTCTCCGATGACACCGAAGACACCGACCAGGACAGCGGGCCGGTGCTCGCGATCTACGGCATCCCTTGGCTGGAACCCCGGCTGGTCGCCGGGCAACTGGGCGTCGAAACCGCCAGCCATTTTGAGGTGACCCGCGCCGCCACGGAGCTGATCCGTGCCGACATCGCGGTCCGGTCCACGTCCCGAACCGTCCACTCCGTCGTGCTGGCCCACACCTTCGCCAGCGGCGGGATCAGTTCCGACAGCGAACGGGACCTGAGCATCGGCGGGGTCGGCGCCGTGCCGCTGGATCTCTTCGACGGCTTCAGCTACACCGCCCTGGGCCACCTGCACGGCCGGCAATCCCTCTCGCCTGCCGTGCGTTATTCCGGTTCGCCGCTGGCCTACTCGTTCTCCGAGGCGAAGCACCGAAAGGGCGGCTGGCTGATCGACGTGGATGCCAGCGGCGTCACTGCCGTCAGCGAAGTGCTGTGGGAAGCCCCGCGCGCACTCGCCGTGCTCCGCGGCAAACTGGACGAGCTGCTCACCGGCGAGGAGTTCGGCTGGGCGGAGGGCGCCTATTGCCAGATCACGCTGACCGACCCGCAGCGCCCGTCCCAGGCCATGGAACGGCTGCGCGCACGCTTTCCTGACACCCTCGTCCTGGGCTTCGACCCCGAAGGGGCCTCGGCCTCGGCCAGGACCAGCTACAGCAGCCGGCTGGCCCAGGCCGTGGACGACCTCTCGATCTGCTGCGGCTTTCTCGAGCATGTCAGGGGCCGCGGCGCCGACGCGGCCGAATCCGCCGTCCTGGCCGAAGCGCTCGAGACCGTTCGACTGGAAGGGGTGTCCCGGTGAGGATCCACCGCCTGGAAATCTCCGCGTTCGGCCCCTTTGCCGGCACGGAGTGCATCGACTTCGACCGGCTCAGCGCGCACGGGCTCTTCCTGCTTAACGGTGCCACCGGGGCGGGAAAGACCAGCGTCCTGGACGCCATCTGCTTCGCCCTCTATGGCTCGGTGCCCGGCGCCCGCCAGGAGGGGAAGCGGCTGCGCAGTGACCACGCCGACGCCGCCGCCGAGCCGCGTGTGAGTTGCGAGTTCTCGGCCAAGGGCAGGCACTTCGAAGTGACCCGGACGCCGGCCTGGAACAAGCCCAGCGCGCGGGGCAAAAACGGCTTCACCGAGCAGAAGGCCAACACGCTGCTGCGTGAGCGGGTGGACGGCGACTGGGTGGAGAAGTCCGGCCGCAACGACGAGGCAGGCGCGGAGATCACGGCCCTGCTGGGCATGGACCGGGAGCAGTTCACCCGCGTGGTGATGTTGCCGCAGGGCGACTTTGCGGCCTTCCTGCGCTCCAAGGCCTCCGACCGGCTGGTGCTGCTCCAAAGCCTGTTCGGCACCCAACGCTTCGAAGCTGTGGAACTGGAACTGGGCCGGCGGGCCGCTGCCGCCCGCACCGAGGTGGAAACCCTCAACGGCCAGCTGGAGCTGCTGCTGGCCCAGGCCGAGGCGGAAACCGCGGGCCTCGGCCTGGAACTGGACGCGGCGCCGGGCCGCGAGGACGCCGACCGGCTGCTGGCCTGGCTTGAGGCCGCTGCTGCCTCGACAGCCGGCGACCGGCAGGCCGCGGCGGCCGAGGCCGAGCGCCTGGCCGCGGACCTGGCCGCCCGGCTGGAGGC
>NZ_JBFRFD010000093.1:0-8903 GCF_052114645.1 Arthrobacter sp. 2YAF22_2 | reverse complement strand
CGTAGGAACCGGGGAGTTCTTCCGCGCCATGGAGCAGAACATCGGGCGGCTGCGGGACCGGATGGGCGCCTTCTTCCGCGGCGAACCCACCCCGGCCGTACGGGTGGAGACCGCGATCGAGACGGGCCTGCAGGCCGTCATCCTCGATGAAGCCGCCAACGCCGCCGAGGAAGCCGACCAGCGGTGGCGCTCCGACCCGGCGGGCCGGCAGTTGCTCGGCACCGACGATCTCTCCGGCACCAGCGAGGGCTTCGCCGACGCCGCCGCCGCCGAGATCCGTGCGTGGCAGGACAGCCTGATGGAACTGATCCGCACCGAAGGCCAGGACAAGCGCAGCCAGGCCCGCTGGCTCTCCTTCGGCATCAACGGCCTGGGTGCGGCGCTGATGATCGTGGTGTTCTCGATGACCGCGGGCCTGACCGGCCTGGAGATCGGCGTGGCCGGCGGGACCGCCGTCGTCGGCCAGCGCGTGCTCGAAGCCGTCTTCGGCGAGGATGCCGTGCGCCGGCTGGCCAAGACGGCGCGCGAGGATCTCCAGACCCGCTGCGAGCGGCTGCTGCAGTCCGAACGCCAGCGGTTCCTGGCCCGCCTTGACGTGCCGGACGCCGTTCCGCCGGACACCCTGGCCGGACAGGCCGCGGCGCTTGGCCGGCTGGCGGCCTCCGGATGAACCGCCACGGCGCCGCGCGGGAAGCCTCACAGCTGCAACGCCGGCTGGAAGCCCTCGACCAGGCCAGGGAACTGGGCGCCGGCGCCCTGCCCGACGAAGCCCTGGACGAGGTGCTCGAAGTGCTGGAACGCGCGAGTTCCCGGCGCTCACTCTCCGCGGACCACACCGTGGTGGGCTTTTTCGGCGCCACCGGAAGCGGGAAATCGTCGCTCTTCAACGCCGTCAGCGGAGCGGAAATCGCGACGGCGGCCGCGCGCCGCCCGACGACGTCCGAACCGCTTGCCGGCATCTGGGGCGCCACGGGCAGCGAGCCGCTGCTCGACTGGCTGGAGGTCAGCAGCCGGCACCACGCAGCCGCCGTGCCCGGCTTCGCCGACGAGGGCACCGGGCTGATCCTGCTCGACCTGCCCGATTTCGACTCGACCCGCGCGGAAAACCGGCAGATCGTGGAGCGCATGGTGGGGCTCGTGGACGTGCTCGTATGGGTGCTGGACCCGCAGAAATACGCCGACGCCGCCGTCCACAACGACTTCCTCGCCCCGCTCGCCTCGCATGCGGCCGTCACCCTGGTGGTGCTCAACCAGGTGGACCGGCTGCCGCAACCCGAGATCGGCCCGGTGCTGGAGTCACTGAAGGCCATCCTGGCGCGGGACGGGCTGGGCACGGTGCAGGTACTGGGCGCCTCGGCCGTGGTCGGCACCGGCGTGGACAAGGTGCGGGCCGCCATCCGGCAGGCCGCACTGCAGCGGCTGGCGCTCTCCCAGCGGCTGGCGGCCGATGTGGACCGCGCGGCCGCGCGGCTCGCGGCGGCGTCCGGCGCCGGCGAGGCGCACGGCGTCAAGGCCAGCACCAGGGACCGGCTGGACGCGGAACTGGCCGTGGCGGCGAATGTTCCGCTGGTGGTGGACGCCGTCGCGCGCTCCTACCGGCAGGAAGCCACGCGGCGCACCGGCTGGCCGGTCACCCGCTGGCTGGTCCAGTTCCGGGCCGACCCGCTGCGACGGCTGAACCTGCGCCGGGCGGGGGAGCGGCCGGAGCTGAACCGGACCTCCCTGCCGCCCGCCGGAGCCCCGGCACGGGCCCGCACCGACGCCGCCGTGCGGGAGTTTGCCGACACCGCGTCCGACGGCGCGCCGGGCCCCTGGCGGGCGGCCATCCGCGGCGTGGCCCGTGAGGGACGGGAGCGGCTTCCGGATGCCCTCGACCAGGCGATTGCCGGTACCGATCTCAAGGCCGGGCGCAGCTCGTGGTGGTGGACTGCCTTCAATGTGCTCCAGTGGCTGGGCCTGCTCATTGCGCTCGGCGGCCTGGGCTGGCTCGGTGTGCTGGCCGGGCTGGGGTACTTCCAGCTGCCCGTGCCCGAGGTGCCCCGGGTGCAGGGCTGGCCGGTCCCGACGGTGCTGGTGGCCGGCGGCGTGCTGCTGGGCATCGTGCTGGCCCTAGCGGCGAGGTTTATCGCCGGCGCCGCGGCACGCGCCCGTGCGTCGGCGGCCCGGCGGCGGTTGAATGCCTCGGTGGCTGCCGTCGCGCAGGACCTCGTGGTCGAACCGGTCGAACTCGAGATCAGCCGGCTGGCGTCCTTCAACGCCGCGCTGAAATCCGCCGCGGGTTAAGGGCGGCCGCGTGGCGGCTTAGGCGGCCAGCCCGGCGGCGGCGTCGCGGACCTTGACCAGGGTCCGCAGGTTCCGGGTGGTGGTGCTGCGCTTGTACTTTGCCTTGGCGGAGATTTTGCTGAACGGGCTGTCGAGGGTGCCGCCGGCAGGCGCCAGCCAGGCCATGGCTTCGGGGCCGAGCAGGGTCAGCTCCACCCCGCCGAGGGCTGTGCCGGCGTCGTACAGTTCAGCGAGTGCCGCGGCGTCCGAGGACAGCGTCACGTAGCTGTGCGTGGCGGCGTCGTCGGCGGGGTAGGGGCAGGCTTTCACCAGTTCCGCCACGCGGGCCGCGGTCAGTACCACCACCCAGGCGTCGTAGCCGAAGGCCTCCCGCAGGCAGGACTCGAACTCTGATTTCACTTCTGCCGCCGGAAGCTCGCTGGCCAGCACGACGTTGCCGCTGGCCAGGAGCGTTGTCACGGCGGAAAACGGGCGGGCCTTCAAGGCCGCCTTGAGCTCGGCCATCTTGATGTTGATGCCGCCCACGTTGATCCCGCGCAGGAAGACCGCATAGCTGTTCATGGGCACAGCCTAGCGGTGCCCACGAACAGCGGGGTCTAGTCGTTGTTCTTGCGCAGCGCCTCGGTCAGGACGCGGGCGGCGTTGCAGACCACTTCGGCGTGCAGCCGGCCGGGCTGGCGGGTGAGGCGTTCGATCGGGCCGGAAATGGAGACTGCGGCGATCACCCGGCCGGAGGGTCCGCGGACCGGCGCCGAGACGGAGGCGACCCCCGGCTCGCGTTCCCCGAGGCTCTGTGCCCAGCCCCGGCGTCGTACTCCGGCCAGAACGGTGGGCGTGAAGCGGGCGGCCTGGAGGCCTTCCAGCAGGCGGTCATGGTCCTCCCAGGCCAGCAGCACCTGAGCTGCGGAGCCTGCCTTCATGGACAGTTGGGTGCCCACCGGGATGGTGTCCCGGAGGCCGATGGGGCGTTCGGCGGAGGCCACGCAGACGCGCCAGTCGCCTTGGCGGCGGAAGATCTGGGCGCTTTCGCCAGTGGCGTCGCGGAGCTGCATCAGCACCGGCCCGGCGGAGGCGATGAGCCGGTCCTCGCCGGCGGCGGAGGCCAGCTCCACCAGGCGGCTGCCGAGCACAAAGCGGCCTTGGATGTCGCGGCTCACCAGGCGGTGGTGGACGAGTGCGAGTGCTAGGCGGTGCACGGTGGGCCGGGCGAGACCGGTGGCGGCCACGAGCTGCGCCAGGGTGGTGGGGCCGGCCTCGAGTGCGTCAAGCACGTGGGCAGCTTTATCGATGACACCAACGCCGCTAGAATTGTCCATGTAATGATATTGCCGTCTCAATATCTGAGATGCAAATCATTGCGCTGGCTTATTTGACGGCGGTGCTGATTCAGTGGACATCATCAACCCGTCGAATCGGGACAGTCGCTGAGCAGCGATGACAATCACGCAGTAAAGACAGCAGTGAAGGGAGCAGGCCGTGGCAAAGACATTGGCCGAGAAAGTCTGGGATGCGCACGTGGTGCGCAAGGGGGACGGCGAAGGCGCCAACGCCCAGCCGGACCTCCTTTTCATCGACCTTCACCTGGTCCATGAGGTGACGTCCCCGCAGGCCTTCGAGGGTCTGCGCCTGGCCGGGCGCAAGCTGCGCCGGCCGGACCTCACCATCGCCACCGAGGACCACAACACTCCCACGCTGGACATCGACAAGCCAATCGCCGATCTCACCAGCCGTACCCAGATCCAGACGTTGCGCAACAACTGCGCGGAGTTCGGCGTCCGGCTGCACTCCCTCGGGGACGCCGAGCAGGGCATCGTGCACGTCGTGGGACCGCAGCTTGGCCTTACCCAGCCCGGCATGACGGTGGTCTGCGGTGACTCGCACACCTCCACCCATGGCGCCTTCGGGGCGCTTGCCATGGGCATCGGCACCTCCGAAGTGGAGCATGTCATGGCCACCCAGACGCTGTCCCTGAAACCGTTCAAGACCATGGCGATCAATGTCGAGGGCACGCTGCGCCCCGGTGTTTCGGCCAAGGACATCATCCTGGCCGTGATCGCCAAGATCGGCACCGGCGGCGGCCAGGGCTACGTGCTGGAATACCGCGGCTCCGCCATCCGGGCGCTGTCTATGGAAGCCCGGATGACCATCTGCAACATGTCCATCGAAGCAGGCGCCCGCGCCGGCCTGGTGGCCCCGGACCAGACCACGTACGACTACATGGAGGGCCGCCCGCACGCGCCGCAGGGCGCGGACTGGGACTCCGCCGTCGAGTACTGGAACACGCTGCGCACCGACGACGCTGCAACCTTCGACGTCGAAGTGGACCTCGACGCCGACACCCTGGAACCGTTCGTGACCTGGGGAACCAACCCCGGCCAGGGCGTGTCCCTGTCCGCCAAGGTGCCGTCGCCGGCCGACTTCGGGGACGAGAACGCCAAGGCCGCCGCGGAACGGGCGCTGCAGTACATGGGTCTCGAAGCCGGGACGCCGATGAAGGAGATCCGGGTGGACACCGTGTTCCTGGGCTCCTGCACGAACTCCCGGATGGAGGACCTGCGGGCCGCCGCGGACATCATCCGCGGCCGAACCAAGGACCCGAACGTGCGGATGCTGGTGGTGCCGGGCTCCGCCCGCGTCCGGCTCGAAGCCGAGGCCGAGGGCCTGGACAAGGTCTTCACGGACTTCGGTGCCGAATGGCGGTTCGCCGGCTGCTCGATGTGCCTGGGCATGAACCCGGACCAGCTGGAGGTGGGGGAGCGCTGCGCGTCCACGTCCAACCGCAACTTCGAAGGCCGCCAGGGCAAGGGCGGCCGCACGCACCTCGTCTCACCCGTCGTCGCGGCGGCGACGGCGGTCCGCGGCACGCTGAGTTCGCCGTCGGATCTGGACCGCGAGCCCGCCTTGGCGTAGCCCCGACACCGACCACCAGCATCGATCCACCTGCATCGATTCCCCCACTTCAGATCCAACCCCGCCCCAAAGGATCCGCCATGGAAAAGTTCACCACCCACACCGGAATCGGTGTCCCGCTGCGCCAGAGCAACGTCGATACCGACCAGATCATCCCCGCCGTCTACCTCAAGCGCATTACCCGCACCGGGTTCGAGGACGCCCTCTTCTCGGCGTGGCGCAAGGATCCCGCGTTCATCTTGAACCAGGAACCCTTCAGCGCCGGCTCCGTGCTGGTGGCGGGGCCGGACTTCGGCACCGGCTCCTCGCGTGAGCACGCCGTCTGGGCGCTGAAGGACTACGGTTTCAAGGCCGTGCTGTCCTCGCGTTTCGCGGACATCTTCCGGGGCAACTCGGGCAAGCAGGGCCTGCTGGCCGCCGAATTGGCCCAGGACGACATCGAGCTCATCTGGAAGGTGCTCGAAAACGCCCCCGGCACCGAGGTCAAAGTGGACCTCGTCTCCAAGACGGTCGAGTGCGGCACCGTCGTTGCTCCGTTCGAGATTGACGACTACACCCGCTGGCGCCTGCTGGAGGGCCTGGATGACATCGGCCTCACCCTGCAGCACGAGGAAGACATCACCGCCTTCGAAGCCACGCGGCCCGCGTTCATGCCCACGACGCTGCCGGCCAAGCTCTCCTGACGTCGAGCCGGCGCACGGAGTGCCGCCGTGAAGCGCCGTCGAGCTAATCCGCTGTTCGGTGCAGGACAAAGATCCCGCCGTAGGCGGGCTGGTTTAGTCGCTGCCGGTCGGTGTCGGTGTATTCGTCCAGCACAGCGTGGATGCGGGTAGCCAGATCTTCAGCGTCTGCCTCGGAGAGATGCAGCACGAAGCGGGACAGGTTGGCCAGCGCGTCCGGTCCTGCCTCCGTCAGCTCTTCCCGAAACGCCTCAATCGGTGCCAGCGGACCGCCCGGACCGGCTTCCCGCAGCGCGCTGTCCAGATTCCACGACCGGCCCGTGGAGCGGTACGGCTTCTCCAGGGCACCGCTCGCCCCGGTGCGGACTTCGGCGGGCTCGAGGAAGCCCGTGGAGAGCAATTGCCGCACGTGATAGAGCATCGTCCCCGGGTCTTGGCCCAGCCGGTCGGCGAGTTGCTTATTGGTCAGTTCGTGCAGCCCGCAGAGGCGCAAGATCCGTAGGCGCAACGGATGGGCCAGCGCCTTGATTTCCTGGGCGCTGGCCGAGGGCCTCTTCCCGTCCGCTCTCGGCTGTGCTGCATCGGTCATGTACCCATCCTACAAGTGATGTACTAAATTCAAACCCCCTTGAACTTTCTCAATGGCTGTGGCATGGTCCACCTATGACCGGACATCTTGAGCAGGTGCAGGAACGGACCCGTTCGCCGCTGGGTAACTCCTACTGGAAGCTCTGGACCGCCTCCGGGCTATCCAACCTGGCGGATGGCGTTTTCAAGATCGCGCTGCCGCTGCTGGCCGTTCAGCTCACTCAGTCACCCACGCTGGTTGCCGGACTGACGGTCGCGGCGACCCTTCCCTGGCTGATCTTCGCGCTGACCGCCGGAGCGCTGGCCGACCGGCTGGATCGGCGCAAGCTCATGTTGTGGGCCAACCTGAGCCGCGCCGTGCTGCCCGTTCTGGTGGTCGCGCTCATCCTGCTGGACGTCGGGTCCATTTGGGTGCTCTACGTCGTCGCCCTGCTGGTGGGTGTGGCCGAAACGCTCTATGACACTTCCGCGCAGTCGATCATGCCGCAGGTGGTGCTTAGGGATCAGCTTTCGCGCGCCAACGGCAGGCTCTACGCTGTCGAGCTCACCACCAACCAGTTCGTCGGGCCGCCGCTGGGCGGCCTGCTGGTGGCAACCGGCGTCGTCGCGGGCTTTGCCGTGCCGGCGGCCCTGTGGCTTGCGGCCGTCGGTGGCCTGCTCCTGGTCCCGGGGGCCTTCCGCCCTGAGCGGGAACAGAAGACAACGTTGCGCTACGACATTGCTGAAGGTCTGCGGTTCCTTTGGCACCAGACGATCCTCCGGACGCTCGCGGTGATGACCGGGGTGTTCAACTTCGCATCCAGCGCGGCGTTCGCGGTCTTGGTGCTGTTTGCCGTGGGCCCGGCTTCGCAGATGAAGTTGTCTGAAGTGGGGTTCGGCCTGCTTTTGACGACCTCCGCGCTCGGCGCATTTGTCGGCTCGTTTTTCGCCGAATGGGCCGAGGCCAAGCTGGGGCGGTCCAAGTCCCTGATGCTTACCATCTTTGGGAGCACGATGTTCGTGGCTGCGCCCGCCATAACCGACAACCCCTATGTACTGGGGCCGTTCCTTTTTGTCGGCGGCATGCTGATCGTGCTTTGGAACGTCATTACCGTGTCCCTGCGCCAGCGCATCACTCCCAACCGGCTGCTGGGACGGGTCAACAGTGCCTACCGCCTGCTGGCCTGGGGCACCATGCCGCTCGGTGCCGCGGCGGGCGGCCTTCTGGYCCAATGGCTGGGCCTGCAAGCGATGTTCGGCCTCATGGGACTGCTGACCCTCGCGCTGCTCACCATGATGCCCATCCTCACGGACAAAGCCATCGCCGCGGCCGACGTCGGATCCTAAGTGGTGCGGATATCCGGTGACCCCAAGGCGCCGCGTGAGGTCCTTGGGCTAAGCCGCGGGTTGCCCCGCCGGGCGGGCGCCCATGATTACCTTTGCCCGGTGTCTGAGTTTTCTGCGGTGAATCGCTTCTGGGTGATCTGCTGCTTCGCCCCGCCCGACCCATTGTGGAGACGGTCGTTCGGCGCCAGTCCCGGGTAGCGGTGGGGCGGTGGAGTGGTAGCTGTGGCCGGTGGGGGTGGTGAGTTTGAGCCGGTGTCTTCGGGGGCCGCCGGTCGGGTCTGGGGCTGGTTGGGCGGTCCAGCCGGGGGTTTCTTTGGTGTGGTTGCAAGCTTCGCAGAGTCCGGCGCCGTTGCCGCCGCTGGTGGTGCCGCCGTTCTGCCARGRCACGATGTGGTCCAGGTGCCGGATCGGGGCGTCGCARTAGGGKGTCCGGCAGGTGTSGTCGCGGGCCTGGATGAAGCGGCGCAGCCTTGGCGGGAAGATCCGGGCGCGGGAGTCCATGGCGASGAGGTCGCCGGTGCCGGGKGYGGTGTAGAGCCGGCGGACCCAGATCCTGAAGGCCGGTTCGTCAGTTGCGCCGCCCGTGCGCGCGCCCGGCGTCCGGCCTGCGTCTGTGAGGAGTGTCCGGGCCCRGCCGGCGGGGAYGATGCCGTAGCCGGGGAGCCGGGCGGGTTCGCTGTCGGCCTGGAAGAGGGTGCGGTCGGTCATGAYGAGYTGGATTTCGATGCCGCTGATYCCGSCGGGYGTGCCGGTGGTGCGTTCGACCAGCGCGTCGGCCATCAGCTGGCCCCGGGAACGGGCGTCCCCGGCGGAGCGTAGGGCGTCGGCGTGCCGGGTSAGGGCRGYGTGSACGGCGACKCCGGCYGCGACCGGGAGCAGGGCGGTGAGGTAGCACATGGTGTCCGGGGCCGGGCGGAGGCTGAGGTGGCGTTCGGTCTCGGCGTGGGCGGCCCGCTGGGTGACCGAGCGCGGGTCGCGGCGGTAGGCGGCGGCCCGGGCCGCGGCGACGATGGCGCGGTCGCCGGCCCCGTCGAACCCACCGGTTTCGGGGGCGAGTTCGTCGTCGACGGCGGTCCGGTCGGCGGCGGACAGACAGGCGGTCTCGCGGACCAGGAG
>NZ_JBFRFD010000092.1:0-8974 GCF_052114645.1 Arthrobacter sp. 2YAF22_2 | reverse complement strand
GCATGTCGGAGTGAGCCAAGTCCGAGGCCGGCGCGTCGGCCCTCGCGGCGTCGGATGACGGGGCGTTYGCGTCGCGCCAGGCGGCCAGCGCCGCGCGGCCCTCATCCAGCGGGATCCGGCGTCGTGAAACGGCCACGGCCCTAGTCCAGCAGCGCCGAGACGGCGTGGCCGAGGCGGATTTTGCCGACCGGGCGGCCGCCGCCCAGCACCGGGTCGACCACCTTTTCCAGCACGCTGGAGACCTCCGGGATCTCCACGGCCCCCGCGGCGGCGAGCAGGGTCAGGCCCACCAGCGTGGTGGCGCGGATGTTGCCGTCGAGGACCTTGATAGCCACCGAGACGCCCTGCGGGGTGGCCATCACCAGCACCCCCTCGGCGCCGACCTTGGCGATGATGCCAAGTTCGTCCATCACGATCGTGTTGGCCTGCCCGCGGCCTTGCACGGCCCACGGGTAGTCCAGCATGGAGGTCGCAATCGTGGCGGCCCGGGCGTTGGAGTTGTTGTCGCCGGGAGCCTTGGCCAGCCGGGAGAAGGCTCGGGCCAGGCCGGTGAGTGACACGGCGGCCACGGGGGCGCCGCAGCCGTCGATGCCGAGATGGGCGATCCGTTCGCCGCAGTACTCCTCGATCACGGAGCGGATGCGCTGCTGCAGGGGATGGTTTGGTTCGAGGTAGCTGTGCGTGTCCCAGCCGTTTTCCGTGCAGGCCCAGAGAAACGCCGCGTGCTTTCCCGAGCAGTTGAAGGCAAGCCGGGATTTTCCGCGTTCGGTCTGGATCAGCCAGGTCCGGGCCGTCTCGTCCTCGGGCCACGCCGCGGGGCACTGCAGCTGGTCCTCCTTGACGCCGGCGGCCTTGAGCATGCCCTCCACCACGTCCATGTGGTCGAGGGAACCTACGTGGCTGCCGCACGCGATCGCCACCTGTGCGCCGCGCAGCGGAACGCCGGACTGCATGGAGGCCAGGGCCTGCAACGGCTTGAGCGTGGAGCGCGCGTAGATGGGGGTGGTGATGTCGCCGAGTTCGGTGACGACATTGCCGTCCGCGGACAGCACGACGGCCGAGCCGATGTGCCGGGACTCGACAAAGCCGCTCCGTTCAACGACTGCCAGCTCGACGGCGGACTCAACGGTGAACGTGGCATGCGGGTTCAAAGGCATGCTGCAATTCTAGGGTGCGAAGCCGGCTCAGCCCGGTTACTCCACGGTGACCATGACCGACTGCCAGCCGGAGGCGCCGTCGGGAACCGGGTCGGCGCGCTTGTCCGTCTGGACTTCGCCGGTGCCGTCGGTGGCGCGGGCCTTGATGTAGTGCGGGCCCGGGGTGGCTTGCCAGTCGAAGGACCACTGCCGCCAGGTCACCACCGAGGCCTCGGCGGAGAGCACCGCCTCGGTCCACGGGCCGTTGTCGATCTGGACCTCCACCTTGGTGATGCCGCGGGTTTGCGCCCAGGCGGTGCCGCCGATCGCGACCCGTCCGGCAGCGACCTTGGCGAAGGACTTGGGGACCTCCACCCGGGCCATGGTCTTGATCGGTCCGCGTTCGGACCAGCCGCGCTGGGTCCAGTAGGCCTTGTGGTCCGCGAACCGGGTCACCTCCAGGTCCACCACCCATTTGGTCGCCGAGACGAAGCCGTACAGCCCGGGAACCACCATCCGCACCGGGTAGCCGTGCTCGAGAGGAAGCGCCTCGCCGTTCATGCCGATCGCCAGCATCGCGTCGCGGCCGTCCTGCAGGACCTCCAGCGGCGTGGAGGCGCTGAAACCGTCGACGGAAGTTGAGAGCACCATGTCGGCGCCCTGCTTGGGCCGGGCCATCTTGAGCACGTCACGGATGGGCATGCCCAGCCATTTGGCGTTGCCGGCGAGGTTGCCGCCGACGGGGTTGGAGACGCAGGTCAGCGAGACGTGGGATTCGATCAGTTTCGCATCCAGGAGGTCCTGGAAGCTGAGCCGCACCTCTTGTTCGACCAGGCCGTGGATCCGGAGTTCCCAGTCCTGGGCGGCGATTTCCGGCACGCTGAGGGCGGTATCGATCCGGTAGAAGTCCTTGTTGGGCGTCAGCCAGGGGGTAACGCCCGCGGCCTTGGATTGGACGCCGGCGGGCACCGGGGCGGCAGCCTTCGCGGGCGCCGGCAATTTCAGGGCCTCCCGGGCTTGGGCCACGTTGCTGCGGGCGGCGCTCAGGAGCCGTCCGCCGGTGGCGGCTGCGGCGGCAGCCACGGCGGTGATGCCGGTGGCGGCGAAGAAGGCGCGGCGTGAGGTTGCCGGTCGGTCCGGCTCCTTGGCACCACGGTCCGCCGCAACGTCCGGCCATTCCCGCATCCGCCACAGCCTGGTGGTCAGGAGCCGGAGCACGACCAAGCCGGCGGCGGTGCCGATCAGCGAGGGGATGGCGTCGAGCGGTTTCACGCCGGCCCGCGTCACCACGCTGGCCACGATCACCGCCCCCATCACCACGACGCCGGCCACACCCAGGGCCCATTTTCGGTACGCCACGATGCCCAGCACGCAAGCGAGGAGCAGGATCGTGACAGCCATCCCGACGAACAGCGCGGCCTTGTCATTGGTGCCGAACGTTTCAACGGCAAAGTTCTTCATCCACAGCGGCGTGAAGTCGATGAACGTCGAGCCCAACGCAATCAGCGGCGTCGCCCGCGCAGTGAAGAACGCGCCGATCAGTTCCGCGACGGACAGGACGACGGCGGCCGAAACCACCCCGGCAAGGGCGGCGAGTGCCGTGGAACCAGACCGCCACGCGGACCGTTTCTTGGACTGCGGGGAGGTACCGGGCTTCCGGGTGCTGGGCATCGTCATACAGGGTGTTCGGAGCGGCGGGGCGTTGGGATTGTCCGGCGAGGTGGACATGCACTCCCCTGGGTGGCACGGACGGGCATGTGGGCGCTATGTCCAGTGGCCGCGGCCAGGACTGGGCATGTCCCGCGGGGATGGCGTGGAACGGACGGCCAGGACTGGGCATGTTCCGCGGGGGTCACAGCTTAGGAGCCTGCCGGGTCCACAAAGTACCCTTGAGAACTGTGAAGGTACTTGTCATCGGCCCCGGCGGCCGCGAACACGCCATTGTCCGTTCCCTGCTCGCCGACCCGAATGTTTCCGAGGTCCACGCGGCCCCGGGCAACGCCGGTATCGCCAAGCTGGTCCCCACTTACCCCGTCGACGCGAGCGACCCCAACGCGGTCGCCGCCCTGGCGACCAGGCTCGGCGTCGACCTCGTGGTGGTGGGGCCCGAGGCGCCGCTCGCCGCGGGAGTCTCCGACGCGGTCCGCGAGGCCGGGATCCCCGTGTTCGGCCCCAGCAAGGCCGCCGCGCAACTGGAAGCCTCCAAAGCCTTCGCCAAGGAAGTCATGGCCGAGGCCGGGGTGCCCACCGCGATGGCCCGCGTGGCGTCCAACGCCGAGGAAGCCGCCGACGCGCTTGATACCTTCGGTGCCCCCTACGTCGTGAAGGATGACGGGCTCGCCGCCGGCAAGGGCGTCGTCGTCACCCGCAACCGGGACGAGGCCCTGGCGCACGCCCAGAGCTGCTTCGACGCCGGCGGCACCGTGGTGATCGAGGAGTTCCTCGACGGCCCGGAGGTCTCCCTGTTCGTCCTGTGCGACGGCAGCAGCACCGTGGCGCTTTCCCCGGCCCAGGATTTCAAGCGCATCTTCGACAACGACGAGGGTCCCAATACCGGCGGCATGGGCGCCTACACCCCCTTGGATTGGGTCCCCGACGGCCTGGTCCAGGAGGTCATCGACCGGGTCGCGCAGCCCACCGTCAACCAGATGGCCCACCGTGGCACCCCGTTCGTCGGCGTGCTGTTCGTCGGCCTCGCCCTGACTTCCCGCGGCACCCGGGTTATCGAGTTCAACGTCCGCTTCGGCGACCCGGAAACCCAGGCCGTCCTGGCCCGGCTCAAGACACCCCTCGGCGGCCTGCTGATGGCCGCCGCCAAGGGCGGGYTGGACAAGGTGCAGCCGCTGCGCTGGTCCAAGGAGTCGGCCGTCGCCGTCGTCGTCGCCGCCGAAAACTACCCCGGCACGCCGCGGACCGGGGACCGGATCCGCGGCCTGAAGAAGGTCGAGGCGATCGAGGGCGTGCACGTGATCCACGCCGGCTCCAAACTGGACGACGACGGCAAGGTCGTCTCCGCAGGCGGCCGCGTCCTCGCCGTGGTGGCGCTCGGCACCGACCTCGTGGAGGCCCGGGAACGGGCGTATGACGGCGTCGAACTGGTCCAACTCGACGGCGGCCAGTTCCGCACCGACATCGGCGGCAAGGCCGCCCGCGGCGAAATCAAGGTGACGGCGCCCGGCAAATCAACGGCAGCCGCGCACACCGCCGGTGCGAAAGCGAAGGCCTGAGCATGAACGCAGGCGAACCCGCACTGCCCCCCGGCGGCCTAGACACCGAAACCCTGGACCTTCCGGGCTGGACGCACGTCTACTCCGGGAAGGTCCGCGACCTCTACATCCCTGCCGACGCCGCGATCACGGAACGCGTCGGCCGTGAGTGCGTCCTGGTGGTGGCCAGCGACCGGATCAGCGCCTACGATCATGTCCTCGCGAGCGAGATCCCGGACAAGGGCCGCATCCTCACCCAGCTGAGCCTATGGTGGTTCGAGCAGCTCGGCGTGGAGCACCATGTCCTCGCGTCCACGGTCGACGGCGGGGTTCCCGCCGCAGTCGAGGGCCGCGCCATGATCTGCAAAAAACTCAAGATGTTCCCGGTGGAATGCATCGCCCGTGGCTACCTGACCGGCTCCGGGCTGGCCGAATACCGGGCCTCGGGCACCGTGTGCAGCATCCCGCTGCCGCCGGGTCTGGTGGACGGATCCCGGCTCGAACAGGCCATCTTCACCCCCTCCGCGAAGGCGGAAGTCGGGGAGCATGACGAGAACATCACCTACGACGCCGTCGTCGGGATGGTCGGCGAGAACGTTGCCGGACGGCTCCGCGAACTGACCCTGGAGATCTACACCAGGGCCGAGGAGATTGCCCGCGGCCGCGGAATCATCCTGGCCGACACCAAGGTGGAGTTTGGCCTGGACCCCGCAACCGGCGTCATCACCCTCGGCGACGAGGTCCTGACGCCGGACTCTTCACGTTTCTGGGACGCGGCCACCTACCGGCCTGGCCAGGCGCAGCCGTCCTACGACAAGCAGTATGTCCGCGACTGGCTGACCTCCGACGAATCAGGCTGGGACAAGTCCTCCGACACGCCGCCCCCGGCGCTCCCGGCCGACGTCGTCGTCCGCACCCGCAGCCGCTACGTGGAAGCTTACGAGTTGCTCACCGGGCGCACCTTCGCCTAACGGGCCTGGAGGGCCCGGCGCGGCTAGCTGCTGGCGGCGGCGGCTTCGGCGCGGCGCTGGGCCAGGCGGATTTCCAGCACGGCGTCCATCGCCTGCTGGACCCGGTCCGAGGCGCCGGCGGAGCTGAACTCCTTCTGGGCTTCGTCCAGGTACACGAGGGCTTCCTCGGCCTCGCCGGCGGCCTTCAGCGCCTTGCCGAGCAGCAGCGCCACCTCGCCGGCGACGTGCTTGGCCAGCGCATCCCGCTCGGCGTGGATCTCGCGCAGCTTCTGCACGGCCCCGACAATGTCGCCGGTCAGGTAGAGCCAGCGCGCACGGATAAAAGCGACTTCCAGGTGGTCCGTCTTGTTGCCGCCCACGATCGAGAGGGCGAGTTCGGCGCGCTCGATCGAGGACAGGGTTTCCGGCTCAACGATGCCGGAGGACAGGCGGACCGCCGCGGAGGCCTTGTTGAACCTCGCCCAGAGGTCGATGTCGTTCGCCGGCGAAAGCAGCTTGGAGGCTTTCTCGTGGTACTTGATGCCCTCGGCATAGTCATGGCGCATGAACGCCACGTTCCCGATCACCCAGGCCACTTCGCCAGCGAGTTGGGACATGGACTGTTCATCCATCTGGGCGTTCATGTCCTGGCAGTATTGCCACGCCTCGTCCAGCCGGCCGCTTTCCGCCAGGGCGCCGATCAGTGCACGCAGCGCGCCGATGATGAGCGTGGACCCCTTGGGCAGCTGGTCGCAAAGCCGCACGGCCTCCTGCGCGTGTTCGACGGCGACCGCCAACTGGCCCTGGCCGTGGCAGACGGCAGCCAGCATCTGCCGCGCACGAACCCCCAGGCCGACCGACTCAGCGGCCATCGGGTGGTCGAGGAGCCGCTGGACCAGGTCCTGGCATTCCTTGAGCTGGCCCTGCTTCATCAGGCATTCGGCCTGCATGTAGGTCATGTTCCACCAAGCGCTGGTGTTCTTGCCTTCGATCGCGATCTGGGCGGCCATGGCGGCGTGGCTGGCGGCCAGCGGGTAGTCGCGAAGGTCCCAGGCCTGCCGGGCGTAAAGCCCCGCCAGGACGTATTCGGCGTCGCTGACCGATACGGGCTGGCTCCAGGCCTCCAGGGCCTTGGGTGCGAGCTCGAGGCGGCGCGCCAGTTCCTCGATGACTTCCGCGGTCGGTTCACGGCGGCCGGTTTCGAGCAACGAGATGTAACTGGGGGAGTATTTGTCCCTGCCCAGTTCGGCCTGGGTGAGGCCGCGCTCCAGCCGTTCCGCTCGGAGTTTTTCCCCGAATCCGTTCCCCACGGGTTCCTCCTAATTCCGGACAGTCTTTGTACTAAATGCTTGACAGTCTCTGTGCAAGTAATTTTACAATGTATGTCAACAAGGGCTCGTGCTGGCTTTGTAACTATCCGACTCGTATTTCCGACTCGTATTGAGGAACCCACATGTTCAAGAAGATTGCCGCCTCCGTCGCCTTGGCTGGGGCGCTGGCGTTCTCCGCAACGGCTCCCGCAGTGCTGTCAGTAAGTGCCATCGGTAACTGGCCGGACCCCATGGGCAACAGCACCCAGGCAATCGGCAACTGGCCGGATCCGATGAGCTCGACCCAGGGCAGCCTTTCGGCGATCGGCAACTGGCCGGACCCGATGACCTATTCAACCAACATCGGCAACTGGCCGGACCCGATGTAGACAACGCTCCGAAAACAGCCCCGGGACATCCGCAAAAGATATCCCGGGGCTGTTTTGTGCCGGTCAACCCTCGTCGATTGCTCCGTAACGGCCCTTCTGACGCCTCAAAAGGGCCGTTACGGAGCAGTCGACGGGGATTCGGCGGGGGTGAGGGGCCGCCGGACGCAAAAGAGGGCCTTCCAACTGGAAGGCCCTCTTAATTGACTGGTCGGGATGACAGGATTTGAACCTGCGACCTCGTCGTCCCGAACGACGCGCGCTACCAAGCTGCGCCACATCCCGATCCGTTACTTCAAAAGCAACTTCACAAGAGTATCCGATTCCGGCCCCGGATGCGAATTGGGACGAGATCGGAATCAGACCAGCGAGTCCTTCCACGCCCCGTGCAGCTGGGCGAAGCGGCCTCCGCCGCCGATGAGTTCCGCCGGGGTGCCGTCCTCCACCACCCGGCCGTCATGGACCACCAGCACGCGGTCCGCGGTCTCCACGGTGGAGAGCCGGTGCGCGATGATCAGCGCCGTGCGGTCCGCCTCCCCGGCAGCGGTTCCGCGCAGCAGGCTCGCCAGCCCGGCCTGGACCATGCGCTCGGAGGGGATATCCAGCGAGGACGTGGCCTCGTCGAGGATCAGGACGGCGGGCCGGGCCAGGAACGCCCGGGCGAAGCTGATCAGCTGGCGCTGCCCGGCCGAAACGCGGCCGCCGCGCTTGTTAACGTCGGTGTCGTAGCCGTCCGGCAGGGCGGTGATGAACCCGTCGGCGCCCACGGCCTTCGCGGCGTCCTCGATCTCCTGCCGGGAGGCCCCGGGTCGGCCTAGGGCAATGTTGTCCGCGACCGAGCCGCTGAACAGGAAGGCTTCCTGGGTGACCATGACGATGTTCCGGCGCAGGTCCGCCGTCGTCAGCTGCCGCAGGTCCACGCCGTCGAGCGTCAGCGAGCCGGCCGAGACGTCGTAGAAACGGGCGATCAGCTTGGCCAGCGTGGACTTCCCGGCGCCGGTCTGCCCCACCAAGGCGACTGTCTGTCCGGCGGGAATCTGCAGGTCCATGGCCGGGATGACCACCGGGCCGTCGCCGTAGCGGAACTCGACGTTCCGGAAATCGATGCGGCCCTTCGCCTCGGACAACGGCACAGGATCGACGGGCGGCCGGACGGTGGGCACTTCCTCCAGCAGCCCGGAGACCTTCTCCAGCGCCGCCTGCGCGCTCTGGAAGGAGTTGTAGAACATCGCCATCTGGTCCACCGGCTGGAAGAAGCGCTTGGCGGAGAGGATCAGCGCCAGCAGCACCCCCACCGCGAGTTCGCCGCTGAGCACCCGGAAGCCGCCGGAGAGCAGGACGACGGCGACGCAGACGTTCCCGATCAGCACCAGGCCGGGCTGGAAGATGCCGTTGAGGTTGATGGAGCGGACCGTGACCTTGCGGTAGTCCTCGGAGAGCTCCGCGTAACGCTCGGCGTTCTGGCGCTCCTTGCGGAAGGCCTTGACGGCGCGGATGCCGGTCATGGTCTCGATGAAGTGCACGATCAGCCGGGCCGAGACCACGCGGGATTCGCGGAACGCGATCTGGGAGTGCTTCTGGTACCAGCGGGCCAGGAAGTACATCGGCACGCCCGCGGCGAGCACCAGCAGTCCGCTGCGCCAGTCGAGGGCGAACACGGTGATGGCGGTGAAGAACATGAAGATGATCCCGGACGCGAGGGAGCTGACTCCGGAGTCGAGGAGGTCACGCAGGGCTTCGAGGTCCGAGGTCTGCCGGGCGATGATGCGTCCCGAGGTGTATTTTTCGTGGAACTCCAGGCTCAGCCGCTGGGTCTGCCGGAAGACCCGTACGCGCAGGTCCAGCAGCATCGCCTGGCTCAGGCGCGCCGTCGAGGTCACGTACACGGCGGTGAGCCACGCCGTCGCGACCGCCGCGGCGAGGTACGCGACGCCGGCGAGCACGAGCGGGACGCTGTCACCGGCGCGCAGGGCCGGCAGGGCGTGG